>JAJAYS010000044.1 GCA_026786065.1 Polaromonas sp. | reverse complement strand
TCGCCACGGCGATTGGAACCGGCCAGCGGCTTGTGCCGCTCGATGTTGAACTTGACCGCAGCGGCGTCGAACTTTTCACCATCGTGAAAGGTCACGCCCTGACGCAACTTCATGATCAGCGCCTTGTTGTCGGGGGCCCAGATGTAAGACGTCGCCAGTTGCGGCACGATGCCGAGCTTCTCGTCGATGTCCAGCAGCTTGTCGCAAAGCGACGCAAACACGATACGCCCGACAAAGGTGCGCGCCATGGTCGGGTCGAGCACATCCGGGTCCTCCGCTAGGCCGATGCGCAGCGTCTGTGCCTGCGCGCCCGCCATGAACAAGCTTGCGCCGACAGCGAGTGCGGCGATCGCCGCAAGGCCAGCGCGGCGGCGGGGTGTGGATGGACTTGCGGACGTGTTCATGTCGGATGCTCCTGTTTGTTGCGTGCGAAATTTGTAACGACTTTAAAGAAACGCCTCTTGCAGCTTTTGCAGCCGAAGATTGGGTTTCGGCATGATGCTGTCGGGCACCGCGTCGGCAGACGCGGCAATCTCCCGCCAGAAATGACAGGCGGTGCTGTGCCCCTGTTCGGGCTGTAGTGGCGGAACTTCCTCGGCACACAGCGACCGGGCGTGCGGACAGCGGGTGCGAAATCGGCAACCCGACGGGGGATCGATCGGGTTCGGAACGTCGCCCTGCAGCAGCACGCGCTGGCGCTGCACGCCAGGGTCGGGCAGCGGAATGGCGGACAGCAGCGCCTGGGTGTAGGGGTGCCGCGGCTGCGCGAACAGGCTTTTCCGGTCGGCGTACTCGACGATCTGCCCAAGGTACATGACCGCGACATGCGACGAAATGTGCTTGACCACCGCCAGATCGTGCGCGATGAAAATATAGGACAAAGCCAGACGCTGCTGCAGGTCCTTCAGCAGGTTCACCACCTGCGCCTGGATAGACACGTCGAGCGCCGAGACCGGCTCATCGCAGACGATCAGCCGCGGCTCGACCGCCAGCGCGCGCGCAATGCCGATTCGTTGCCGCTGGCCGCCCGAAAATTCGTGGGGATAGCGCTGAAGGTATTGCCGTGCCAGGCCGACCAGATCGAGCAGTTCGGCGGCGCGCGCCTGGTGCCGGCCGCGGGCCAGACCATGCAAAGCCAGTGGTTCGGTCAGCGTTTGCTCGATTGTCATGCGCGGATTGAGCGACGAGTAGGGGTCCTGAAAAATCATCTGCACGTCACGCCTGCGCGCGCGCATCTGGGCCGGCCGCAGGCTCGTCAGGTCCTCGCCATCGAAACAGACGGTTCCCGACGTGGGTTCCAGCAGGCGCAGGGTTAGCCGGCCGACGGTGGATTTCCCGCAGCCGGATTCACCGACCAGCGCCATGGTCTGGCCGACGGCAAGATCGAAACTGACGCCGTCCACGGCATGAACCACTGCGGTGTCGCGGCGAAACAGGCTTTTCTGGATCGGGAAGTGCTTGACCAGATTTTTGATCTGGAGCAGTGGCGCAGAAGTGGGAGAAGGGTTCACGCAGCTTGCTCCATCCACGGGGTCAGCGGCGCTCTCCAGCACGCCGCTTCGTGGCCATCGCCGAGATCGACCAACGGCGGCTGGGCTTCGCGACATTGCTCGACGGCGAACGGGCAGCGCGGCGCGAAGCGGCAGCCCTCGATCACACTCATCGGCGTGGGAACCTGTCCTTCGATGGCGGCGAGCCGGTCCTGCTGCAGATGCAGCTTGGGAATCGAGCCCAGCAGGCCGATGGTGTACGGGTGCTGCGGTTCTGCAAAAAGGCGGGCCACGCTGGCGCGTTCAACGATCCGGCCGGCGTACATCACGACGACCTCGTCCGCCAGCTCTGCAATGACACCCAAGTCGTGCGTGATCAGAATGATGGCGGTGCCGGTTTCCTCGCGCAACGTGCGCATCAGCTCCAGCACCTGCGCCTGGATGGTTACGTCCAGTGCGGTGGTCGGCTCGTCGGCGATCAGCAGCGCGGGCTCGCAGGACAACGCCATCGCGATCATCACGCGTTGACGCATCCCGCCCGAAAGCTTGTGCGGGTACTCGTCGATGCGCCTTTCGGGCGACGGGATGCGCACCCGGCGCAGCATCTCCAGCGCATGCTCGCGTGCCTGTTCCGGGCTGAGATCGCGGTGGCAGCGTATGCCTTCGATCAGCTGGTTTCCGATCGTGAAAGCGGGGTTGAGCGAAGTCATCGGCTCCTGGAAGATCATTGCGATCCGGTTGCCACGCAAGGCTCGCAACGCCTTCTGCGGCAATTGCGCGAGATCGACGCCGTCGAAGTCGATGGATCCCCCCGCGATGCGCCCCTGGCCTTTGGGCAACAGGCCCATGATCGACAGGGAGGTCACGCTTTTGCCGCATCCCGATTCACCGACGATGCCCAGCGTACGGCCCGCCTTGACCGAAAAACTGACACCGTCGACCGCAGTGAACTCACCGCCCTCGACCTTGAAGCGCGTCGTCAGGTTCCGGACTTCGAGCAATGCGCTCATGCACCGATCCCGGCGCGTTGACGGTCGGCATGAAAACGGGCAATTTCCGCTTCGATAAGCTGTCGGTCTATCGTGCCGCCCGGGCGTTCGCGCGTCGCCAGACACGCGACGAACGGCTGAAAGCGTTCCAGACTCACGTCGTACAAACGGCGCAGTTCGACCAGCGGGTCTGGATGGTCATCGACCCGCAGATCCAGCGCGGCATAGTCCTGCCCGCTGTAGATCAGCAGCGCGGCCGACTGCTTGCCGCGCTTGTCGCCCCCGGCCGCCTCGCCAGCCGCCATCGCGCGGATCAGCCGTTCAGCGAAGGGCAGCTTGCTGCCGTTCACGTAGCTCTCAGCCGTCGCAGCAATGACTTGCGGGCCTGCCAGCATGTTGCCGGCGACCGAAAAATTTGGATGGATCGCGTGGCCGCACCAGTCGACGCAGGCTTCCCCCGTGTGCGCGGCAACGCGACCCTGTGCATCGACCATGTGAAGCTGGCGCTGCGACCTGCCCGGATCGGCGGCCAGCAGGTCCCGCAGCAACGCGGCGGGCTCGCGCTGCTGCGCCATGGCCTCCAGCGCGGGAGCGGGCAGCAGCGGATTCATCAGCGCCTGCGTGGACAAGGCCCCGACTCCGCTGCGCGCATGCGGGCACAGCGCACCGACGGCGAAAAACCGGCTTGCGATGGCCACGCCCAAGGCGCCGGAGCTGTCTAGTGCAACGATGGACCAGGTCATGAGATGTGGGTCAGTGAAGATGAACCGCAGCCGGGAAGAAGCGGTAGGGGAATGAGCGCGGTTGACAAAGATCGATCGGCACCGCGGCGTGACTGCCGTGCCCCTGTTTGCCACACAAATTATGCACACGCAAAAGCCAAGCCAGATTTTCGACACTTTTGCTGCATGGCCCACGCGGCGAACGGTCATGCCGACCGCCGGTCGGGAAAACCACACTCGCTACCCATCGCGAACCGCGTGCTGAACTGATAAGGAATCAACCCAATCCCGGGACCACTTTGCGCGATGGTCCGGTTTTCCGAAGAGCCGCCCCGAGGAAAAAAGCGCCCCCTCGCAGGGCAGCGAACCACACGCAGTGGGGAGCGTGGGGGCTCTTATACTTTCGGCTTGAAATCCAGCGAAGCCGAATTCATGCAGTAACGCAGGCCGGTCTCGGTCGGGCCGTCCGGGAAAACATGGCCCAAATGCGCGCCGCACTGGCCGCAGACGGTTTCAGTGCGTGTCATGCCGTGCGCTTGGTCAACATGTTCCTCGATGGCTCCGGGACGCACTTCCCGGGAGAAACTCGGCCAACCACACCCAGCGTCGAACTTCGTGGACGAGTCGAACAGCGCGGCGCCGCAGCAAATGCACTGGTAGGTGCCGTCTGCGCGGTTGCGGTCGTATTTGCCGGTGAAAGGCCTTTCGGTCGCCGCATGGCGTGTCACCTCGAACGCCATCGGCTCTGCGCCCTTGTCTTTCAGCAGCGCTTTCCATTCGGCATCGGTTTTCTGGATCTTGGCAGTCATGGTGGTTCCATTTCAACAACGGGATGAAAAAATTAGGAGCTGCAACTGATCTCGATGCCCGCCGCCCAGTCGGGCGGAAAGCCAGCCAGTTCGTCATGGTCTGTATGCGCGTCAAAGGGCGCCTGAAGCACCTGCAGCAGGCTTTCGACGCTGGAGAAATCTTTCAGCTTCGCCGCCCGGATGGCCTGCTCGCCCAGATGGTTGCGCAACACGTATTTTGGATTGGTTCTCAGCATTAAATCGGCCCGAATCGACCTGTTTACGGGCGTTATACGCTCCGAATATCGTAGCGCCCAGGCGTCGAAAGACTGCCGGTCGAAGAACAGGTCGCGCACCGGGTCGTGACCGCTTTGCGGCGTAAATGCGCACAGCCTGCGCCAGAAAATCGGGTAGTCCACGCGGTTGCGGGCGAGCAGCTTGAAGGTGTCCTCGATCAGGGCCTGGTCCTCTGGATGAGCGTCTGGCAGACCGAGCTTGGCACGCATGCGGGTCTGCAGCGCGGCCGGGAAAACCGTTTTGTAAGACTCGAGCGCTGCCAGCGCTCGCTCCTGGTCGCCGATCAGGGGCAGCAGCGCCTGACCCAGACAAAACAGATTCCAGTACGCCATGTTGGGCTGGCGGTTGTAGGCGTAACGGCCCTCGCTGTCCGAATGGTTGCAGATATGCCCTGGCACGAAAGCGTCGAGAAACTGGAACGGGCCGTAGTCTAAAGTCAGACCCAGGATGCTCATGTTGTCGGTGTTCATCACGCCATGACAGAACCCGGCTGCTTGCCAGGCCGCCATCAGGTGCGCGGTGCGCTCGCTGACAGCCTGAAGCAACGCAGCATAGGGGTCGGCCGCCGCCCGGCATTCGGCGTAAAAGCTGTCGATCACGAAGTCGGCCCGCGCTTTCAGCTCGGGCGGCGGATCGGTGTAGCTGAAATGCTCGAAATGACCGAAACGGATGAAGCTGGGCGCGGTGCGCGTCACGACCGCCGCCGTTTCGATTTCTTCCCGCCGCACTGGGGCATCGGAGGCGGTGATGCACAGCGCCCGCGTCGTCGGAATGCCCAGGCCGTGCATGGCTTCGGAACACAAATATTCCCGGATGGAGCTGCGCAGCACCGCCCGGCCATCGCCCATGCGGGAGTAGGGCGTGCGGCCTGCACCTTTAAGTTGCAGCTCGATGCCGCCGACCGGCGTCTCGATCTCGCCGAGCAGCAAAGCCCGGCCATCGCCCAACTGTCCGGCCCATTGCCCGAACTGGGGGCCGCTGTACACGCTCGCCAGCGGGTCGGAGCCGGGAAGTCGCACATTACCGGTGAACGCGTCAAGCGCCAGCTGCGAGGCGAACCACGGCTCTTCGAGTCCAAGTTCACGCGCCAGTGCCCGATTGCGGCTGACCCAGATCGGGTCCGGCAACGGCTGGGCTTGCAAGCGCGTGTAAAAACGGTCACCCAGACTCGCAAAGCGGTTACGCCAGACTGGATCGGACGCCGCCGCGACCCCCAGGTGCGGAGAGAAGGGGGCCGGCGCCAAAACTCCGGAATCAAGCGGGTGAGAAGCAGTCATTGCCAAATTGTCTCGCAGCCGACTTGGACCTGCGCAGTCACGGGCAATCCCGCATGGCGGCCGAATCGGCTTGCGGCATCATTTGAGCGATTTTCGCGGGATTCCCATGCAATCCCCATGCAGTTCCCGGCCGCCTTACCCTTCCATCACTTTCCCGTTTAGGACATTCCCATGCTCGGCTTGATGCAAAACCAGCCCCTGTTGATCTCCGGCCTGATCGAATTCGCCGAACGCCATCACGGCGACGCTGAAATCGTTTCACGCCGGGTCGAAGGCGACCTTCACCGCTACACCTACAAAGAGGCGGCCAGCCGCTCGCGCCAGGTTGCCAATGCGCTGGACCAGCTCGGTCTGGCCTTTGGCGACCGGGTTGCTACGCTGGCCTGGAACGGCTACCGCCACTTCGAGCTGTATTACGGCGTCAGCGGTTCGGGCCGGGTGCTGCACACCCTCAATCCGCGTCTTCACCCGGACCAGGTCGCCTGGATCGCGAACCACGCCGAAGACCAGGTGCTCTGCTTCGACCTAACTTTTTTGCCGCTGGTGCAGGCGGTGCAGGGCCGGTGCACCAGTATCAAGCACTACATCGCTCTGTGCGCTGCCGACAAGCTGCCGGCCGACTCCGGCATCCCCGGGCTGCAGAGTTACGACGCCTGGATCGGCCAGCAGTCGACCGAGTACCGCTGGCCCAGCTTTGACGAAAACACCGCCTCCAGCCTTTGCTACACCAGCGGCACCACCGGCAACCCCAAGGCCGCACTCTACAGCCATCGTTCCAGCACGCTGCATGCCTATGCCGCCGCCTTGCCCGATGTCATGTCGATTTCGGCGCGCGACGCGATTCTGCCGGTGGTCCCGATGTTCCACGTCAATGCCTGGGGTATTCCGTATTCGGCCGCGCTGACCGGCGCGAAGCTGGTTTTCCCCGGGCCCGCGCTCGACGGGAAATCGATCTATGAGCTGATCGAATCCGAAAAAGTCAGCTACGCCGCCGGCGTGCCGACGGTCTGGCAGATGCTGCTCGGCCACATGAAGCCGGTTGGCCTGAAGTTCTCGACGCTGCGCCGCACCGTTATCGGTGGTTCGGCCTGTCCGCCGGCCATGATTCAGGCCTTCAACGAGGACTACGGTGTCGAGGTGCTGCATGCCTGGGGCATGACCGAGATGAGCCCGCTGGGCACCCTGTGCACCCTGAAAAACAAGCACGACGCCTTGCCGCCCGACGAGAAAATGCGGATTCGCTTGAAGCAGGGGCGGGCGATTTACGGGGTCGACATGAAAATCGTTGATGCCGAGGGCGCCGAGCTTCCGTGGGACGGGAAAACCTTTGGCGACCTGCATGTGCGGGGTCCGTGGGTGGTGCGCAGCTATTTCAAGGGCGAGGGCGGCGACCCGCTGGTCGATGGCTGGTTTCCGACCGGCGATGTCGGCACCATCGACTCCGACGGCTACCTGCAAATCACCGACCGCAGCAAAGACGTGATCAAGTCTGGCGGTGAGTGGATCAGCTCCATCGATGTCGAGAACATCGCGGTCGCGCATCCGGCTGTGGCTATGGCCGCCTGTATCGGCATGCCGCATCCAAAGTGGGACGAGCGACCGGTCGTCGTGGTGGTCAAGCGACCGGGAATGGATGTGAGCAAGGATGAGCTGCTGCACTTCTATGAAGGCAGGATTGCGAAATGGCAGGTGCCCGACGACGTGGTTTTCGTCGAAGCAATTCCGCTGGGTGCGACCGGGAAAATGCTCAAGACCCGCTTGCGCGAAATGCTGCGCGACTACACCTTGCCGCAGACCTGACCATCCCGCTTTCCCGGCGGCGAGATTCATGGTTGCCCCCCCGCACCGATGCATGGCGCGGGTTTGTTGACTCCGGGTTTGAAAGGGTGGGAGTTCGGGCATTCCCTGACTCGCTGCGCCAGCAAAACCCGATACGCTCAGCCACCACTACGAAGGATCTGCCCCATGTCATTCGCTATCAAAAAAGTAGCTGCTTGCGCTTTTTTTATCTGGGCTGGCGCTGCATTCGCCCAAAAAGGTGAGACCGTCAAGATCGCTTTCATCGATCCGCTTTCAGGCCCGTTCGCCAACGTGGGACAAAACCAGCTCAAGAGCTGGCAGTTCGCGGCCGATCGCATGAGCGGGGCCAAAAACCCGGCTGGTGTCAAGTTCGAGGTCACCGGCTTCGACAACAAAGGCTCGCCGCAGGAGAGCCTGAATTCGCTGAAGGCCGCGATCGATCAAGGCTTTCGCTACGTGACCCAGGGCAACGGCTCTGGCGCGGCTCTGGCCATTTCCGACGCGGTGAGCAAGCACAACGAGCGCAACCCCGGCAAAGAAGTCGTGTTTCTCAATTACGCAGCGGTGGACCCGGCGCTGACCAACGAGAAGTGCGACTACTGGCACTTCCGGCTCGACGCCGACACCAGCATGAAGATGGAGGCGCTCACCACCTTCATGAAGGACCAGCCCAAGATCAAAAACGTCTATCTGCTCAACCAGAACTATTCGCACGGCCAGCAGGTCGCCAAGTTCTTCAAGGAAGGCATTGCGCGCAAGCGCAGCGACGTAAAAATTGTCGGTGAAGACCTGCACCCGCTTGGCCAGGTCAAAGATTTCGCGCCCTACGTGGCCAAAATCAAGCAGTCCGGTGCCGACACCATCGTCACCGGCAACTGGGGCGCCGACCTGACGCTGTTCGTCAAGGCGCTGAACGACTCCGGGTTAAAGCTGCCGATGTACACCTACTATGCGCAGGTCACCGGCACGCCGACTGTGCTGGCTGCGGGTGGTGACAGCGAGGTCTATCAGGTCGGCTACGGCCACTCCAACCAGGGCGGCGAGATCGGCGCGATGGTCGCCGACTACAGAAAGAAATTCAACGACGACTACTACACCTACGCGACCTACAACGGCATCGGCCTGATGGGCGCGGCGATTGCCAAGGCGAAATCGAGCGATCCGGTCAAGGTTGCCGCAGCGCTTGAAGGCCTGACTTTCGCTAGCTTTGCCGGCGAGGTGCAAATGCGCAAGAGCGATCATCAGCTGCAGCAGTCGATGTTCATCACAAAATGGCAGAAGGTCGATAAAGCCAACCCGACCAACGTCGAGAACACCGGCTACACCTTTGCGCCGGTCAAGCAGATGGACCCGTATGTGTCGAGCACGCCGACCAGCTGCCAGATGAAGCGCAGCGCCGGCTGACCCTTCCCCCTCCGCTTCCCGGCCCAGCCGCCCCCCCCCTCTGATGGCGGCAGGCAGGGCCGACGCGCGCACCTCCAAAGCACATCTCCCGGCGGACGCCCGGCAACAAATTACGATGGAAATTTTTTCGATTTAGCTGTTG
>JAJAYS010000043.1 GCA_026786065.1 Polaromonas sp. | reverse complement strand
GTTGTGCACACTGCCGCCGACCCCACCCGGGCAACCGCCGCCGCCGCCGCCGCCGCCACCGCCATCACCTGAGCCCGGCGAGACGCCCGCCCGTCCGGCCGGACCCGGAAGCGCGCCGGTCAAAGTCGAATTCGGCGAAGTGATTGCCAGCGAATTCCATGATCCGCCCTGGCCACCGGGACCACCGCCTGCAATCAGAAGTTGCGCGCCGCCGGAGGTCGTCACCACGCTCGCCGCGCCGCCGCCACCACCACCACCCGAATAGCCACCGCAGCCGGGCAGTGCCCCGACGCCCCCTGGCACCCCGCCGACACCACCGGCCGGCCCGGCGGTTCCGTTGGCGTTGGCGCAGGTAAAACCGAAGCTGGATGTGACACCACCAGTGCCGCCCCCGCCGACAAAGATGGTAAAGCTTGTTCCCGCTGGAGCCAGGTAGAGGCCGCTGGCAGCCGCGCCCGTGCCTCCGGCCGCACCTGCGCCATTGGGCGCCGTACCGGCATCGGCGCCGCCGCCGCCGCCGCCAGCACCCAAAGCCTGGATGGTGATACCGCTGGCGCCAGCTGGCACGGTGTAGGTTTGCGCAGCGCCTGTAAAGTTAAAAAAGGTTTGGGCCTGTGCGAGCGCAGACCCCAGCAGAAAAACTGCAGCAGCGAGCAACCGCGCAGGCATGCGCATCGGTGGCATGTGCTTGGCCCGCTTCATGGGGCGCCCACCGGCGCAGACGACGCAGAGGGCATCGCCGAGCTGGGGCCGAACAAGTTCTCGTCGAACTTGAAGCGCAGCCTGAAATAAACGCCGTGCCTGGTGTACGCATCGCCGGACAGGTCGGGCGCCTTGAAACCTTTGACGTTGTAGCCCAGCGAGGCCCACAGATTTTTGAATGCCCGGTAGCCGACTTCGGCGCCGTAGGCATTTTCGGCCGCGCTATTTCCCCACGTGCGGTAGCCCTGAACGCCCAGGTCCCAATCGCGCGTCAGGTCCCAGGTCGAGCGTCCGCCGATCAACTGCGTCACCGAGCGACTGTCCAGACTGTTGGCCCGGTCGCTAGCCAGGCGGGCAGCGTAGCGGCCGGTCACCAGCCAGTCGCGGGCAGGTTGCAGGTTCAGGTGGGTCGAGGCGACCCAGCTGGCCTCGTCCCGGTTCATCGAGGCGCCGAGCGTGCTGTCCCGGTCGCGCTTGTATTCGATGCGGGCCAGCGCGTTCCAGACATTGGTGGCCACTGGCCTGAAGGCCAGCCCCGACTGGGCGGTGACCAATTCGCGCTCGCCACCGCTGCCGGTCTTGTTGGTCTGCAAGCTGTAGAGCCCGCGATTGAGCAGAGTCCAGCTTTCGTCGAGTTTGCTCGCGACGGCAGCGGTCAGCAGCCAGCTTTCGGTCGTTGTCGAGCTTTGCCACTGCGCCTGGCTGGAGGCTTTCCAGCCGATTGCACCAACATAGTCGGCGCCGAGCGCAACCGCTGTCGAATCCTCAACGACGACCCCGGACATGGGCTTGATTCGCTGCAGCGTCGCCGACAGGCCAATGCCGCTGGCCAGCCGGGTCTGCCGCTTCAGGCCAACAGCCGCTTCGCTGCCGCGCCCGTCCAGGCTGTCGCCAACCCGGTATTCGTTAAAGAGTTGCGTGCTGTCGGACAGCTCGGTAGTGAGGCCGGCGACGGTGCTGTACTGCTGCACCGCCCGGCTCAAGGTGTAAGGGCCGTTCAGACTGTTGACGAAGTTGTGCCGGGCGTACAGCTTGGTCGTCGGGTTGATGGCGTAGTTGAAGCCGGCACCGAGCTCGCGCCCGCCGCTGCCGTCGATCGCGTACTCGGCCACGCCAAAAATCTCGGCCTGTGGCATCTCAGGCACCGGCACCGTGAGCTTCACGCGTGCGCTGGTGTAGCCGGCCTGCTCGGCGTTGGCCGGGTCAGCGGCCAGACTAGCCGCTGGTACCACTGGCTGGGTGCTTCCGGCGCTCAGGCTTCCCGGAAAAGCTGGCGCCGAAAGCAGCGCATAAGCATTGGCGCTGCTGTAGCGCACGCCACCTTCCAGCTTCACGTTGCCCGGCAGACTGTGCTCGATCTTCAGTTCTGCGCCAGTTTGCTCAGCCCCGCTGACGCTGTTGCTGGTGCGCAACGCCTCACCGATCAGGCGGTTGGTCGGGTTCAAAGGCACGGCCAGCTTGGCACCGTATTCGGCTTGGCCAGCGCCCTGCGGGCTGCCGATGTTGTAGAAGCCGGCATCGGTTTGCGCGCCCCAGGCCCGCGCTTGCCAGGCAGTTCCGTCATGGCGAAGGTCCAGGCGCTGGCCATTGCCACTGCCCTTCAGGTCGGTGGTGCTACGTGCGACTTCACCGGTGGCCACGGTCTTTTCGCCCAACCGGGCGCTGAAGTTCAAGCCGGTCATGGTTTGCTGGTTTGTTGGGTCTTCGTCTCGCATCACGCTGGCACCGACCGATACGCCAGGAAAAATATCCACCCGGCCTTCAGCACCGTTCACCGAATGCTTGGGACCGCCGTTGTCCACCGAATAGGTGACGCGGATGAAGACCGGATTCAGGTCTGGATCGACGCTGGAAACCGGGCTCTTCAGCAACAGCAGGCCGGTGTAATACTCGATCTCGTAGTCGGTGAAGGGCGTCAGTGCGGTGTCGGCCAAGACAACCGACGGCTGGTTGCGGCTGCGGGTAATCACCTCTACCTGCTGGCTGTTGACGACGCCGTTCAGATCGAGCCGGAACGGGCCAGACGTTCCATTGGCGCGAAACTCCTCAACCAGCAGCGTGCTCGACGTGCGGGCGCTGAAGCCCTCGGCGCTTACCGCGCCCTGTTGCCAGCGGCCTTTGACGCCATTGAGCGCACGGGAATACTGGCTCAACTGCCGGGCTGGGTTGTCGCTCTGGGTGGTGAAGTCGCCGATCAGCGCGTAGTTGCTGCCGTTTTGCAGCAGCACGTAGAGCTTGCCAGTCGATTGCGCATCGAAGCCGCGCGTGCCCGAATCGCCATAAACCGGATAAAACTGGTTGGGCTGGATATCGCGGAACAGCGCAGTGTCGGCCGGCTTGTCGGAGTCGTAGGACAGCGTCAGAAGCGACGAGCCCAGCACCTTACCCTTCAAAAACAGCGCAGTGCGCGCCGCCGCTGCGCCCTTGCCGCCATTAAAGCTGTACGAAGCACTTTGAATCTGCCGCTCGAACACGTCGCCACTTTGCGTTGGCCGCAGCGCGTCGGCACCCAGGCTGCGAAAGTTGAACGTGCCCTCAACGATGCCGGCGGCGATCATCGGCCGCAAATTTGGTACGAAGTCGATAGACACCACGCCCCGCACCCCATTGGCCAAGCCCGCGATCTCGGCCTTGCCTGGCTGGGCTGGCGGCAGCAGCAAAAAGCGCCCTTCACCGCCTTCGACAAACACCTGAACGCCGTTTTGCCGCGCGTCGAGGTCCTCGGTCTGCCATTGGCCCAAACTGGCCTGCAGAGTGACCTGCGTGCGTGCGGCGACCGGCAAACCATTGGCATCGCGCAAGCGAACGATGACCGCCAGGGGCGTACTGGCGTCAGCGACCGGCTCTGCCGGCGCGGCGATTTCTATTTTTGCCAGGGCACCGGGCGCCAAAACGGTAACCTCTGCCTGACCACGCGACACGCCGAAGCCGTCAAGCACGCGCAGCGCCAGCGTATTGCGCCCGGGCTGCAAATTGACGCCGACGAACTCCCAGCCCGCAACCGCATTTTTCTCGAGGCTGCTTTTCTGCCCGACTTGGCTCTCGGGCACCGCCTGCCCATTGACGCTTAACTCAAAACGCGCGCCCAGCGGGCCTTTGACCCGAACGCGGGTTTGCGCGGCAGCCAGTACCTGGTCCTGCTGCAGCCCCACGAATCCAGGTTCGGAGGTCATGTCGGGCAACAGGTCCTCGAGCGCGGGCAGAGCGGCTGGTGCTACTGCCACCGGCGGCGCCGTGTTGGCGGGCTGCGTCAACGCCGGCACCACGTCACTGAGCCGCGAGCCAGGCGTGAAAGCCGGGCGCGGCAGGCCCTGCGCTCTTGGCGCGTAAGGCCCACCAGGATCGCCAACGGCTCCGAGTGCCGTACCAAACGGCGCGTTGGCCGGCACGCCGGCGTTGCCGCCCGCCACAGCGAGGCCAGCCGTATTCGGCCCGGATATGGTGGCGCCCGCGCCGGCGCGCAGCGCTCCGGGCAAGCCAAGCGCGCCGCTCGCGGGCAGCGTGCGGGCATCGACCGCGAGTCCAGCCCGGTCGCCATTTAGCGGATTGGCGACCGCCTGCACAATTTCCGCCGGATTGACCAGCGCCCGGCGACGTGCAGCGATCTCTTCGCCAAGGGCGGCGGAACACTCCCCTACTGCAAAGTCGGCCCGGCCTAATTCACCGTTGATCACATCGACAAACCGGCTGCTGGCATCAAGCGCGTTGCGATTGCCCAGCACCCGCAATGCGACTCCGGCCGGCAGCGTCGTGCCGTCAACCTTGGCAACGTGCGTGCGCGGTTCCAGGCCATAGAAACTGTATTTGCCTTCTTCGTCGGTAATAGCGTAAGTGCCGTTCTCAAGGTAAATCCGCACCCCCGGTACGCCCGCCTCGCCAGCGTCCTGCACGCCATTGCGGCTGCAATCGGTGAACACCTTGCCGATCAAATAGGCTTTATCCGAAAACACCCCGCCTATCACTTTGACGCGGACGCTGGCGTTGTTCGAGCGCACGCTGGAATTACCAGCCTGCGCCGAGTTGACGCCAGTGCCAGCATCGGCCCCGACTCCCAGCCGCACACGGTAAGTCAGTTTGGGCTGACTGCCGGGCGCAATGCTTCCCATCGCAAATTGAAGGCTCGGGCCAGCCCGACCAGTCGGGTCAGGCCAGAAGGCTCCATTGAGCCGGGCGCTTCCTGCCATGTAAGCAAATCCGGCAGGCAGCAGGTCAGTCAAAACCACGTCGGGATAGGCCACGGCCGAGGCGTTGTTGAAGCGGATTGCGTAGTCAACGAAGTCGCCGATCTCGGCAACCGCCTTGTTGGTGGTCTTTTCGATAAACAGGGCACCCACCGGGGTTGCCGAGTCCACCGGAACATCGAAGTAAACCGGCAACAGGCTGGCCCCACCGCCCATAAAGGCTTGGCCGTACGAGCCCTGTGGGTCGATGATGCGGCCGGACGGCTGAAGCGCAGGCGGGAGTACCGACGCAAAGTTGTAGCCAGCAGGGGTCGTGATCTGCAGGCGATAGGCACCCGGCACCACCAGCGGGAATGCGAAGCTGCCATCGGCCGTGGTGACGATGCTGCTGGGCGCCGGCGTCACGCCGGCGGCCGCCAGCACCACTGCGGCGCCTCCGGCGTTACCGCCGTTGCCGACGCCGTTGATGTCAATTAGCTGAACCGTGACGCCGGCTACCGGCACGCCGGTGCGACTGTCATAGACGACGCCACTGGGGTCGATCAGCAATGTAGTCATGGCCGTGACCGAAACGCTGCCGCAGTCAGTTATCCGGGCCGAAATGATGTCGTTTCGCAGAATTTCCACCACACCATTGCCAGACGCGGCGACGACGGTTGCGGCATTGGCCGTCGGAACGTGCGGCTGTATCCGGTAGATACCGGTGTTGGGTCCGGTTTCGGTCGCGGTAAAGGTTTCGGCGTCGCCGGTTAACTGGCTCACCAACGTCACCGGCAGCGTGCCACTTTGTGCTGGATCAACATTGCACATCGCCGCATCCACCTGCACGAACAGCGGCGCGCCCGGCATGCTTTGTGCGACGGGCTTGGTGTACCCGGAAGGCGGGTAAAAGCCGATGGTCGGCGCGCGCCCCGGCAGCGCCAGCAGCACCGTGTTGCTCGGCGTCGTGAAATTTGCCGAAGCCTCGTTCCAGTCCATGTAGGCGGTGGCAGACAGCGTGCCGGCCGCGTTGGCATTGGGCATCACCGTGAACTGCGCCTGTAAGCTGCTGCCTGACGGCAAATTGGGCAGACTCCAGGCAACCGCATCGACCGCTTCACCGGCCGGCACCACCGTGACGTAGCGGCCGGCCGGCGTGCCAGACAAGTGGTAGAGCGTCTGCGCGCCCAGGTTGACAGCGGGCTGCGCCGGGACGAAGCGGGTGTTGACCGGCACCGGCACGCGCAGCACGAACAAATTGGCTGCGACACCGTTGACCGTCACGGCGGTCGGGCCCGCCGGCAGCAAGCCATTGTTGACCGCAGTAGCGGTCAGATTGAAAGGCGCTGCTGGAACAGCCGACGCGGTCGAGGCGGCGAGTGTCGCCTGCACCGCGGCCCCGCTGGTCACCGTCAGCCGGTCGGTATTTGTTGCCGTCGCGCCCTGGACGGTGCTGATGGCCAGCACCGTCAACTGCCCGCTTGAACCGGCCAGCGCGCCAAGCGGAACCTGCCCGACCACCAGCAGCGCGGCATTGGCACCCGACGCCAGATTGATGCTGCTACCGGGGGCCACCACCGGTTCGCCAAGGTCGGGCCGGCCGTTCGCGTTCAGGTCGCGCACCAGTTGCAGATTGATCGGCGAGAACCCGCCGCCAGCAACCGGGGCGACAGTCAAGGTGTAGTTCGTTCCGGCGGGGCCGGAGTTGCCGGTGTTGGTCAGCATGTGGCTGATGACGAAGGGCGCGCCGATTGCCACGAACTGACTCTGGCTGCTCGTGAGAGTCAGGGCCTCCAGCAGGCTGACCTGCGTGTTGACGGTGTTGGAAGTCAAGCGCACCGACAAGCCACTGGCTGAATCGATGTAAGTGCTCTCCGCCGTATTCCGGATCACCGTCCCCGAGGCCGGCGGCGCAGCCATTCCTGCCCCCGATAAAAACAGCAGAGCGAGAGCGCAGAGCAGTTTGCCGATCAGGCGCATGGAAATGAATAGGAACAGGTCAGCGTTGAAGCCACAAGACAGCGGTCTGCTTGTCAAAGAGCAGGAAGTCGGGCTCGGGTCGCCCATACAGCCTGCCCTTTGACAAACAGGGGCGGGCCTTGCGGCGCGCCCCTGTCTGAACCACTCAGAGCGCGGTTATGGCGTGATACGGACCGAGAAGGTCAGCACAGCCGACGCGCCCGGTGCCAGCGTACCGACGGTCGCGGTGACGGTACCGCCAGAACCAACTATCGGTTGGACGATAGTGCCGGCCGGCGTCAGCACCGCAGCGGTGCTCATGGTCGTGAAGGCCGGCGTGGCGTCGGAGATGACCACAGTGGTCGCGTCGGCCGAGCCGATGTTCGTGACGGTGATCCGGTAGTCCACGCATTGATTCGGTGCGGCCGACAGGTTTGCTGCGGTGTACGAGCCAGGCGTGTTACTGCAAGCCGTATTGACCGCCTGAGCCTTGGTCAGCGTCAGGTTACCGGCGATGACGGTGGTGCGGTCAGCGACTGTTACGGTGGCGGGAACCGCCGAGGTGTAGCTGCCGTTGAGCGTGCTGACGGTGACAGTCGTTGAGTTGCTGGCGCCGACCGCCGCGCCGCTCGGTGCCATCACGCGGTCAAAAATCGTGATCGATGCGCCGGGGGCGAGGCTGCCGCCGTAGCCCGCCGCAGACAAGCTGCTGGTGATCTGCGGATCGCCGGAATCCAGCACCCCGTTAGAGTTCGAGTCGTAATACAGCGACGAGGTCCAGCCGGTGCTGGAGGCGCTGTTGCTTGATGTCAACGAAATCGTGCTCAGCGAGCCGTTCTCGGCCGCGTTACCAGTGTTCGTCAGCGTGTGCGGGTACACCACGATGCCGCCCGGGAAAACCTGGCCGGATCCCGGGTTGCCGATGGTCAGCGAACGCACAACATTGATGGTGACCGCATCGCGAATGTAGTCGGTGGCCCCGGAGGTCGGCGACAACACCCGGAAGTACAGGTCGGTGGTGCCAGCCGCAGCGCCTGCAGGCACATTCACCACGGCGCACACTGCGCCGAAAGCGGGCGCTGCAGCAACGGAGCCGGTGTTTGTAACCGTGGCGCCAGTCGATGGGCAGGAGCCGGCACGGAAACTGACCGACCAGCCCGCCGGCAGCGCCGCCATCGCAGCAGTCGATCCGGCACTCAGGTTGTAGCTGTCGGCCGAGGCGCCGGTGTTGTAGGCGAGCAGCGTGAAGCTGGTGGTACCGCCTGCCGTGGCGACATTGGTGACGATGGTCGTTTCGGTGCCTGCACCCGCTCCCAACGTATCGGTATTGCGCAAATCAACGGTCGCCGCCGTCATCGCGGTCAGGGTATCGGTTGCAGTGGCCGTGGCGGCGCTGTTGAAGACCGAGGTCGCGGATTTACTGACGCTGAACGGGCCACCCGAAGCATTCAGCGGCAACGTGGCTTTCAGGATCACGCTGTAGGTGCCGCCTGCCAGAACCGGGCCGGTGTCGATAACCGAGTCACCGTTGGTATCGACCAATGGCGTCGCGCCGTCGCTCTTGAAGATCTGGAAGGTCGTGCCAACGGGGAAGCTGCTGGTGCCGATGGCGAGGTTGAAGGTGTCGGTGCCGTTGCCGGTGTTGGTCAGAAGGTTGGCGAAGCTGATCGTCGAGCCCGGCGCAGCAGTTGCAATGGCTGCTGGAGGAGTCATGGTCACCGAGGCTTGCTGCGTGACGGTGAACGGCACGGTGTTAGACGAACCAGTCACTACTGCCGCGCCGTTGTTGTACGACGATGTCGCGGTGTTGTTC
>JAJAYS010000042.1 GCA_026786065.1 Polaromonas sp. | reverse complement strand
GTCCACGCCAAGCCGCGTGGCACCTAAAACCAATTGCTCACGTAGGGAGCCCACTCCCCGGCATGCCCTTCAGTTGCTCGTAAATCGGCGTGAAATCCGGAGCGGTCAGATCGAACAACTGCTGAAAACTGTCTATGACGAAATAGGTTTTCTGGTAACTGTCGATTTTGTACCGGGTGCGCATTGCACGGACTATGTCCAGCGGCAGGCGCTGCGTGTCCACACTGTGTATCGCGTGATGCAACTCGCCCGACGAACTGAGAATGCCCGCGCCATAGGCTCGCAAACCGTCTTTCTGCCTGATGAGGCCGAATTCGATGGTGTACCAGTAGAGCCGCGAAAGTTGCTCGCATGCCCCCAGCCGGTGCGCCTTGAGACCACCGGCACCATAGGCTTGCATATGGTCGGCAAAAACCGGATCGAATAACAGCGGCACATGACCGAACAGGTCGTGGAAAACGTCCGGCTCGACGATGTAGTCGAACTCTTCGGGCCGACGAATCCAGTCGGTCACCGGAAACCGGCGGTTGGCAAGCAGGCTGAAGAACGCGACCTCGGGTATGAGCCCCGGGACGCCAACGATTTCCCAGCCCGTGGCGGAGTACAGACGCTGGTTGATTTCTTCAAAGCGGGGAATGCGCTCGCATACGCCCAGCCGAGGCAGCGCCGCCATGAACTCGTCGCAGGCCAGCCTGGGCAAAAGCATGGCCTGTCGCTGATACAGGCGGCGGTAAGTTTCGTGATCGGCGGGGGTGTAAAGCTGGTAGGCCTGCTCGCAGGTGTAGTCGGCGGCGGCCCGGGCGTAGTCGCCGCGCGGCGGTCGGTCGCTTGCGCCGTAAACATGAGGTTCAAGAGCCATACCATCTCGCTCCAGGGCATGGGCCCGCTTGTCCAAACGCTGCGCGCGAGCCTGTGCTTTTATTGTGTCCCTTTTGGCCCTTTTGGCCCGCGTCGGCGTAGATCGGCTCGGATGGATAGCCGCCTCGCTATGCTATTCATAGCTGCTTGCGCCCGAAAAATTTGGCTGAACGCCTTTTTTCGCTTCAAATCTGCCTGATTTCCGCGCCACGGTCGATCGATCCAGGCTTCATTGTGGCGGGCTGGGTCAGCGCTGCCCGGTCGGCGGCAAACGCGCAAAGTTCGACCAGCCGGGAGCGGGGCAGTTGGGCCCTTGCCGTGCGGGAAGTGGAAAAGTAGCGAAAGGTTTCAAAATCCGGCATTGAGATCCCGGCGATGTTCGCGGTTGGCCCTATATTCATGGAGTGACCGATCTTTTGTTTCTTCGACAGTTGCCGTGCTTTGCATTTTTACGCGGCCAGCCCTCGCTGCGGGCGCGGCTTGGGCTTGTGCTTGAACGGTGCCGCTAATGGTCCCGATCCGCTCGCTGGAGCTTGCCGATAGCCCAGCCATTGCTGCCCATCTGCTGGCGCTTGAATCGCGCGACCGCTACATGCGCTTTGGCTACCTCGCCAGCGACGAGCAGGTCCAGCGTTACGTCAAAGGGCTGGCCTTCGGGCGGGACGAGGTTTTTGGCATTTACAACCGCCGGCTTGAGCTGATCGGCCTGGCGCATCTGGCGTATTCGACCGACCCAGCCCTCAAAAGCTGCGCCGAGTTCGGCGTGTCGGTGACGGGCAGAGTGCGCGGGCGCGGCTACGGGACCCGGCTGTTCGACCGGGCGTTGGCACACGCGCGCAATGAAGGCGTGGAGATGATGTTCATTCATGCCCTGAGCGAGAACACCGCGATGCTGGGCATCGCCCGCAAGGCTGGCGCCACCGTGAGGCGCGACGGCGCCGAAAGCGAGGCCTACCTTCTGGTGCCGCCAGCCGATTTGGCATCGCGCGTAAGCGAGCTGTTCGACGAGCACTTGGCGCAAACCGATTTCCGCTTCAAGGTGCAGGCCCGACAGTTCTGGGACTTTCTGGCCACGCTGCAGGAGGTGCGTCAAGGCGTCCGGGGCGCCAGGCGATAAGCCGACGCTGCGGCGTAATGCACGCGGGTGCGCAAGACGCGGACTGTTGCGTCCCGGCGGCGGCCAACACTACACTAGTCTTTCCAGCCACTTCCGGTTCCTGCGTGTCCGCCTCTCCGCCCAATCGATCCCCCAGAAACGAAGACAAGCGCGGCTTTTTGCAAAAGCTCGCTGAAATGCTCCACCCCGGCCCCGACTCCAAGGCCGAACTGATCGAGACGCTGGTCGATGCCGAGGACAACGCAGTGATCGGCGCGCAAAGCCGGGAGATGCTCGAAGGCGTAATCCGCATGTCCGACATGACGGCGGGCGACGTGATGGTCGCAGCCCCCCGCATGGACGCCATCAACATCGACTCGCCGTTTGACGAGTTGCTGCATCTGGTGATCGACACCGCGCATTCACGCTTTCCGGTGTACGAGCGCGGAAAAGAAAACATTCTCGGCATTCTTTTGGCCAAAGACCTGCTCAAGCTGCAGCGCGCGCCCGAGCTCAACATACGCGCCTTGTTGCGGCCGGCGGTGTTCGTGCCTGAAAGCAAGGGGCTAAACGATTTACTGCGTGAATTTCGGGGCAACCGCAACCACCTCGCTATCGTCATCGACGAGTTCGGCCGGGTTGCGGGCTTGATCACGATTGAAGACGTGCTGGAGCAAATCGTCGGTGAGATCGAGGACGAATTCGACATCGCCGAAGACGAAGGCGACATTTTCGCGCTGCCCGACCGCAGCTACCGTGTCAGTGGCGACACCGCCATCGAGCGGGTCGGCGAAGCCTTTGGCGTCAAGCTGATCGATGCCGACTTTGAGACGATCGGTGGCCTGATTGCGCATGCAATGGGCCGCGTTCCAAAGCGTGGCGAGCAGCACGCGCTGGCCGGCCTGCAGTTCACCGTGCTGCATACCAAAGGCGGCGCGGTGCGCTGGTTCAAGGTAACGCCGCCGGGCCAAACCGGCTGACCCAGGCCATGAAAAAGGCGTTTCGCGCGGCCGGCGACTCCGTCCACAGCATGGTGTCAATGCTGACGCTGCCGGCACTGCTTCAAGACGTCGGCCATCCCGCGAAGCATCCTTTTTCGGCGCTTAGAGTCGCTATTGTTTTAATAGCTGGTTGCGCCCATGCAGCAAGCATGGCCTGGCCTTTTGACCTTGTTTTTAAACTCGGGCAGCCGCTCTGGTGGCTGCAACTGATTGCTCTGGGGTTGCTGGTCGGCCAGCTCGATGCGCAAGTCGGTTTTCGCTCCTGGCAGCGCGGAGCCTGGCTGGCTGGCCTTTTTGCTACCGCCATGCTGTGCAGTACGTTCTGGTGGCTCTACATCTCGATGCACGCCTATGGCGGACTGGCGGCCCCGCTGGCTGTGCTCGCCGTGGTGATGCTTGCCGCATTTCTGGCGTTGTACTACGCCGTTGCCGGTGCCGTTTTCGTGCGCCTGGCACCGGCACCGCGCTGGCAGCGGGCGCTGCTTTTCGCTGGCCTGTGGCTGATGGCCGAGCTGGCCCGCGTGCAGCTTTTTACCGGCTTTCCGTGGGGTGAGGGGGGTTATGCCCATGTAGATGGCTGGGCTCGTCCGCTGGCAGCTTGGGTCGGTGTGCATGGCCTGAGTTTTCTGGCCGCATTCCTCGCGGCCTGGCTGGTGATGTCGCTGCGGGTCGCGCATGTGCGCTGGGCGACGGTCGCCAGTTTGCTGCTCGTCGCGGTGGCGCTTTCGTGGGTGCCCGTGCAAAGCGGCTTGCCAATGCAAGACAACCCGCCTTCACCCGGTACGCTGGCGGTGACGCTGCTCCAGGGCAACATTGCGCAAAACGAGAAGTTCGAGGCCGGCTCCGGCGTCGCCACCGCACTGGCCTGGTACCGCGCGCGCCTGCAGGAAGCCGCCACCCCGCTGGTGATTGCGCCTGAAACCGCCGTTCCGCTGCTGCCGCAGCAATTGCCCGAAGACTACTGGCCCTCGCTTCAGCAGCGCTTTACCCGCGCCGGCGGAGCGCCGCAGGCCGCGCTGGTCGGCGTACCGCTGGGTGACCTGAGCACCGGCTATTCAAATTCGGTCGTCGGGCTCAAACCGCCAGCCAAAGGCGCTGGCGCTGGCGCTGGCACGGCCGGTGCCGACGCGTATCGCTACGACAAGCACCACCTGGTTCCATTCGGTGAGTTCATCCCGCCGGGCTTTCGCTGGTTCACCAACCTGATGAACATTCCATTGGGAGATTTCAACCGGGGAGCGGTCGGCCAGCCTTCCTTTGAATGGCAGGGGCAGCGGCTGGCGCTCAACATCTGCTACGAGGATTTGTTCGGCGAAGAACTCGGCGCCCGCTTTACCGACCCCGCGCTGGCACCGACGGCCTTCGTCAATGTCAGCAACATCGCCTGGTTCGGCAACTCCATCGCCATCGACCAGCACCTGCAGATCTCGCGCATGCGGGCGCTCGAATTTTCGCGGCCGATGATCCGCGCCACCAACACCGGGGCCACGGTCATCATCGACCATCGCGGTCTGCTCACGCACAGCCTGGAGCGCCACACACGCGGCGTGCTGGTCGGCGAATTCGAAGGCCGCAGCGGCATTACGCCGTATGCGTGGTGGGTGTCGCGCTATGGCTTGACGCCGCTTTGGCTGCTCGGCATGGCGGTGGTGGTGGTGTCGCTGCTGCGGCGCCGCTGAGTGTCCCCCGGCGTCGGCTTCGACGCAGCAGGCGCACCTTAAAATTGCATGCTGGGCTCCGTATTTTGTCTTTTCTACTACCGCCTTCATGCTCACCTTCCAGCAAATCATCCTGACCCTGCAGGCCTATTGGGCCGGCCACGGCTGCGCGCTGATGCAGCCTTACGACATGGAGGTCGGCGCCGGTACCTCCCATACCGCCACGTTCTTGCGCGCCCTCGGGCCAGAGCCGTGGAAAGCGGCCTACGTGCAACCGAGCCGGCGGCCAAAGGACGGCCGCTATGGAGAGAACCCGAACCGCCTGCAGCATTACTACCAGTACCAGGTGGTACTCAAACCGGCACCGGCGAACATCCTTGACCTGTACCTTGGTTCGCTGACGGCGCTGGGTTTCGACCTGAAGAAAAACGACATCCGGTTTGTCGAAGACGATTGGGAAAACCCGACGCTGGGCGCCTGGGGCCTGGGCTGGGAGGTCTGGCTCAACGGCATGGAAGTCACGCAGTTCACCTACTTCCAGCAGGTCGGCGGCATTGACTGCAAGCCGATCACCGGCGAGATCACCTACGGTTTGGAGCGTCTGGCCATGTACCTGCAAGGTGTGGACAACGTGTACCACCTGACCTGGACCGAAGGGCTCAGCTATGGCGACGTGTACAAGCAAAACGAGATCGAGCAGTCGGCTTACAACTTTGAGCACAGCGACACGCGCTTCCTTTTCGCCGCGTTCGCAGAGCACGAAAAGCAGGCCACACACCTCATTGAGATGAAGCTGGCGCTGCCGGCCTACGAACAGGTGCTCAAAGCCGCGCACAGCTTCAATCTGCTGGACGCACGCGGGGCGATCAGCGTGACGGAGCGTGCGGCCTATATGGGGCGCATCCGCAACGTGTCCCGGTTGGTGGCGCAAAGCTATCTCGAAAGCCGCGAGCGCCTCGGCTTCCCGATGGCGCCGCGCGGTTGGGTTGAACAAATGGCGCCGACGGCAAAGAAGGCGGCATGAGCGCGATGACGATGACGACCCAAAATTTGCTGGTTGAACTGTTCGTCGAAGAACTGCCGCCCAAGGCACTCAGGAAGCTGGGCGATGCGTTTGCCAGCGCGCTGTTCGAGCAACTGAAATCACACGGGCTCACTGCGGCGCATTCGGTACACACGCCTTTCGCCTCGCCGCGCCGCCTGGCTGCGCATGTGACGGCGGTGGCGGCGCATGCGGCCGACAAAGCCGTGTCGCAAAAGCTGATGCCCGTCAGCGTCGGGCTGGATGCTGCTGGCCAAGCGACGCCCGCCTTGCTCAAAAAACTGCAGGCGCTGGGTGTCGATGCGGGTGCCGTGGCGGGTCTCAAGCGTGCGCCCGACGGCAAGGCCGAGGCGCTGTTTTACGACAGCACCGTCAAGGGCGCAACGCTTGCCGAAGGCTTGCAAAAAGCCCTGCTGGAGGCGATTGCGAAATTGCCGATTCCCAAGGTGATGACCTACCAGCTGGCCGACGGCTGGAGCGACGTGAAATTTGTCCGGCCGGCGCATGGGTTGGTTGCGCTGCATGGCGCTGATGTGGTGCCGGTACAAGCGCTCGGCCTGACTGCTGGCAGCAGCACGCGCGGCCACCGCTTCGAGGCGACTGTCGATCCAGTCGTGTTGAAAGACGCCGACAGCTACGCAGCCACGCTGCTCAAGGACGGCTCAGTGATCGCCAGCTTTGCCCAGCGCCGCGCGGAAATCGTTCGCCAACTGGCGGCGGCCGCAGCGAAAGTCGGTGGCGGTGTGACGGTCATCGACGACGAGGCACTGCTCGATGAGGTGACCGGGCTGGTTGAACGGCCCAATGTGCTGGTCTGCGCGTTCGACAAAGCGTTTCTCGACGTGCCGCAGGAATGCCTGATCCTGACGATGAAGGCGAACCAGAAATACTTTCCGCTGCTCGATGCACAAGACAAGCTGACCAACCAGTTTCTGGTGGTCAGCAACATCACGCCGGACGATGCGAGCGCGGTGATTGAAGGCAACGAGCGGGTCGTTCGGCCGCGGCTGGCGGATGCGAAGTTTTTCTTTGACCAGGACCGGAAGAAGACGCTGCAATCGCGCGTGGCCGGGCTGGACAAGGTGGTCTATCACAACAAGCTGGGATCGCAGGGCGAGCGCATGCTGCGCGTGCGCGACATCGCTGAGGCCATTGCCAATCGCATCGCTGTAGATGCGGTGGCCGACGTACGGTGCGCTGCGGAGCTGGCCAAGACCGATCTGGTGACCGATATGGTCGGCGAGTTCCCGGAACTGCAGGGCACGATGGGTCGTTACTACGCGCTCAACGACGGCTTGCGGGTGGAAGTAGCCGACGCCATCGAGGACCATTACAAGCCGCGCTTTGCCGGCGATGAATTGCCGCGCAACACGGTCGGGCTGATCGTCGCGCTGGCCGACAAGCTGGAAACGCTGGTCGGCATGTTCGGCATCGGCAACCTGCCGACCGGCGACAAAGACCCGTTTGCGTTGCGGCGGCACGCTTTGGGCGTGGTGCGCATGCTGGTGGAGAAAAACCTGCCTTTGGAAATTTACCAGTTGAGCGAATTCGCCTTTGCCGCATTTCCTCCGGGAGTGCTTGCCGACGCTTATGCCGATTTGAATCAGTTCATTTTTGAACGCCTGAAAGGCTATCTTCGGGAAGGTGGAAGTTCGCCGGCAGAGGTTGATGCGGCGGTGCATGCGCAGGGAATGAAGGTCTGGTCAGACATTCCACGCCGCCTGGAAGCCGTCCGCACCTTCGCAAATCTCCCCCAAGCCCCAGCCCTGGCCGCAGCCAACAAACGTATCGCCAACATTTTGAAGAAAGCCGATGGTGTCGATGCCCACGTCAGCGAACTGTTGCTCACCGAGCCCGCCGAAATCGCCCTCAACGCCGTCATGAACCAGGTCCTGCCGCAAGCCAACGCGCTGTTCGAATCCGGCGACTACGCCGCCTCGCTGCAAACCCTCGCCGCGCTGCGCGAACCGGTCGATGCCTTTTTTGACGGCGTGATGGTCAACGCCGAGCAACCAGACGTGCGGCTCAACCGCCTTGGCCTGCTCAAAACCCTGCACGGCGCGATGAACCGCGTGGCCGATCTTTCCCGGCTCGCGGCCTGATTGAAAGCCTCCGATGAAACTCATCATCCTGGACCGCGACGGCACCATCAATGCCGACAGCGACGAATTCATCAAAACTCCCGACGAGTGGTTGCCGCTGCCCGGTGCACTCGAAGCGATTGCGCGGCTAAACCATGCGGGCTGGCGGGTGGTGATTGCGTCCAATCAGTCGGGGCTCGGGCGCGGCCTGTTCGATGTGGCTTCGCTCAACGCCATCCACACCAAGATGCACAAGATGCTGGCGGGGGTCGGCGGTCGCATCGACGCCATTTTCTACTGTCCGCATGGTCCCGACGAAACCTGCCGCTGCCGCAAGCCGCTGCCCGGTCTGTTCGAGCAGATCGGTGCGCGTTTCGGCATTGCGCTCAAAGACGTGCCGACCGCTGGCGATTCGCTGCGCGATCTGCAGGCCGGTGCCGCAGCAGGCTGCGAGCCGCATTTGCTGCTGACCGGAAAATCCGCGCATCTGGCCGAGGGTCGCGCCCTTGAGGGCCTGCCGGCCGGCACGATCTGCCACCGCGATTTGGCGGCCTTTGCCGAGTACATCCTCGAGCGGCCGCCCGCCAACCCGCCGCAGTTGCTATGAAAATCAGATCTGCTAACGCCCGGCTTTGCTGGTTGAAAATGCATTTTTATCAGATTTTTTTCAACGCGGGCGCAGGCTGTGCCCCGGTCTGCAGGCGGCCGCCATCCCGGCCAGAAATCACCGTGCTCCAGGCCCGTTCCCCTTCAAGCCTCTCAGGTCTTCCAGGTCTCTCATGCCACTGATCCGCTCGGTCATTCACATGCTCTGGCTGGCGATCACGGTGATCCCGTGGGCCACTTACGCCATCATCGCGTCGCTGTTCGTCAGCCGGACCACGATGTACTGGCTGTGCGCCCGCTGGCTGCGGCTGGCAGTCGATAGCGGCACATTCATCCTCGGCATCCAGAACCGGGTGACCGGCATGGAGAACCTCCCGCTCGGGCAGACCAGCGCAGCGGTGCTGTTGCTCAAGCATCAAAGCACCTGGGAGACGCTTTGCATGCCGGCCCTGATGCCGCATCCGCTGGCTTACGTTTTCAAGAAAGAGTTGCTGTATGTACCGTTTTTCGGCTGGTCGATGGCGCGCATGGACATGATTCACATCGACCGCAAGGACGGCCGGCGGGCCTTCAGCAAGGTCGTCGAGCAGGGTAAGCGGCTGATGGCGCAGGGCACCTGGGTCATCATGTTTCCCGAGGGCACGCGCATCCCGCGCGGCCAGCAGGGCGTGTACAAGTCGGGCGGCGCCCGGCTGGCGATCCAGACCGGCGCGCCGGTAATCCCGATTGCCGTCACCTCGGCCAAGTGCTGGCCACGCAAGGCCTTCATCAAGCGGCCCGGCATTGTCGATATCTCGATAGGCAAGCCGATCTCCAGCGTCGGGCGAAAGCCCGAGGAACTGATGGCCGAGGTCGAAAGCTGGATCGAAGCCGAAATGCGCCGGCTCGACCCTGAGGCCTATGCCGGCGAAACCGTGGTCCGCGCCGCCGCCACGGCAGGCTGACGCGGTTCTACTTACTGCGCCGCTGGCCGTCAACGCCCGTCTCTACCTGTCCGCCACCCGCCACCTGCCCGTCCGCCATGTCCTCCAGCCTGCTGCGCTTCACGCTCGATCTGTTCTCGCCCGAGGCCCTGCCACCGGCCGCGCCAGGCGCACCCAAGCCCCCAAAGGCCGATGCCGCCCCGCGCAAGCCCGCGCTGGTGCCGCCTGCGGTCACGGCTGCCGAATCAGATAAGAAAGTGGCTCCAGACCAACAAAACCGGGCGCAGACAGCTCCTGAAAGCATAGCGACTGGTCTGCTTCAGGTGCCGCCGGCCCAACCCCGAACACTGGCCGATGCCTGCCCGCCGGTCAACGCGACGCATCCCCGCGCCAACCGCGAGGCACTGCTCGGCACGCTGCGCGTGGGTTATGAGTTCCGGCGCGGAAAGCGGCGCACCATCGGCTTCAGCGTCGGGCCAGACGGCTTGACGGTCAGCGCGCCGAAGTGGCTCAAACTCGGCGACGTCGATCAGGCGCTGCAGGGCAAGGCGGGCTGGATCGTCAAAAAACTGCAGGAGGTGCGTGCCCGCGAGGAGCATCTCAGCGCCGCCCGCATCGTCTGGCAAGACGGCGCCGTGCTGCCGTTTCTGGGGCGCCCGGTGCGGGTCGTGCTAGATCCGCGGCACCGCTTTGCCGGGGTCGGCGCCGCGCTGCAACTGCCGGCCGAAAACGCGGCCCTCACGGCGCTCACGGCCGACCCGTCCGACCTGACCGACCCGGCCGACCTGACCGCCCCGGTGGCCGCCGCCGCGCCCCATCTGCTCTATGTTGGCCTGCCGCACGGCGCCAGCGCAGAGCGCATTCGTGACGTCGTGCAGGCCTGGCTGATGCGTCAGGCCAGCTGTATGTTCACCGAACGGCTGCAGCACTTCGCTCCGCAGCTTGGCGTGCAGTGGCGCACGCTCAGTTTGTCCAACGCTGGCACGCGCTGGGGCAGCGCCAGTGCGGACGGCTCGATCCGGTTGCATTGGCGGCTGGTTCATTTCCGTCAGCCGGTGATCGACTACGTGGTGGTCCACGAACTGAGTCATTTGCGGGTGATGAACCACAGCCCCCTTTTTTGGGAGACGGTGCGCGCCGTGGTGCCCGACTACGTGGGGTTGCGCGGCGAGTTGAAGGGTGAAACCCTGTCGCGCTGGTGAGCCTTGCCAAGCCCTGCTGGAGACACTTTGCATAACCCCTTCCTCCTGCGATCGGCCGAGCTCGGGCTTTCTGCTGCGTGGCTTGCTGTCCATCTCCATCCGGCCACCGCAGACTCGCCAGGGGTTATGCAGTGGGTCCCATGGCGGATTATTTCTCGGCGCTTGTGCCGACAATGTTTGAACCCCGTGCTTAAAAGCGCATGCACGAAATCATTACTTCGATAAAAATAACAAAAAACCGAGAAAAATGATTTTACAAAGGGAGCGCCATGAACAGAAAAACAATATTGGTTGTCGATGACAATCCCGACCACCTCGAATTGACCGTCACCACGCTGCAGGAGCAAAGCGGCGAGGCCGAGATTGTCCTTGCGCGCGATGGCCAGGCCGCACTCGACTATCTGTTCGGCCGGCGCGCCCATGCCGGCCGGGACCTGCGCTCGCAGCCAGCGTTCGTGCTGCTGGACCTGAAGCTGCTCAATCTCTCTGGCCTGGATGTGCTGCGCAGTATGCGGGCGCATCCCGCCACGGCACTGGTGCCGGTTGTGATGCTGACCTCCTCCAGCGAGCCTTCGGATTTGCTGGCGTCTTACCGCGAAGGCGCGAATGCCTTTGTCTGCAAACCGGTCAACTTCGGTGATTTCACCCGCAAGCTCCAGGCGCTCAAGGCATTCTGGCTGGGTGTCAACGAAGTGGCTGTCGCCGCGTGAGCCAGCCGCCGGCAAAGGGCGCACAAGGCCCCTTCCCGGTCGGCGCGGAGCCCGTGTTGAGGATGAAAACGCGGTCGGTGCGCAGTCACCTGGTGCTGGTCGTCCTGGCCGCGATGCTGCCGTTGCTGGCCTGGGCCTTGATAAAGGCGGTGATCGACCAGCGCGCGGCGGTCGCGATGGCCGCAACCCAACTGGAGATCGCGGCGGCGCGGGTTGTCGCCAGTCAGGACCGCATCGCGCTGTCCGCGCGCAGCATGCTGCTCGGCATCGCCAGCACACCGGGTCTGCTCAGTTTGCCGCAGGCCGAATGCCAGCGTTACTTTAAGCGCCTCAATGCCGGGCTGCCGGCCTATTCGAATCTGGGCCTTGCCGATGCCGACGGCCGCTCGCGCTGCCACGGCGTCAACGACAGTGCCGAAATGTTTATCGGCGACCGGGAGTACTTCAAGGCGGCAATGCAGCGCCGCGATTTCGTCGTCGGCGGCTACAGCATCGGGCGGGCCACCGGGCAAGCCAAACTGACTTTTGCCCTGCCTGTTTTGAGCGAAGGCCAGCCGCCGATGGCGCTGGTTTTTGCCAGCATGGAAGTCCGCGAATTCTCGAAAATGATGGAGGAAGTGCCCTTGCCGGCGGGTGGCCAGATGCTTGTGACCGACCATGCCGGCATCGTGCTGGCGGCCATTGGCACCACTTCAGTCCAGGTAGGCCAGCCCAGGCCGACGGGCGTCAGCGTGGCTCCCGTCCCTGCTTCGGGTGGGGATGAAGGACGCATCTTCAGTGTGCGGGCCAGCGGCCCGACCTACGCGCCCGACTTTTACGTCGTGGTCAGTGCCGACCGGCGCGGCATTCTGGCTCAGGGGCGCATGGATTTGGCGGAGCAGCTGATCGCGCTGGCGCTGGCTGGTTTGTTCGGCAGCGCGTTGGCCTGGCGTATCGGCGGGCGGGCGATAGTCCACCCGGCGCAGGAGCTGCTTACTGCGCATCAGCAGATTCAGGAGGGCCGGCGCCAAGTGCGCGTTGCCGCCCGATCGAACGGAGCCGGCAGCGAATTCCTGCGTATTGGCGAGGGCTTCAACCGCATGGCCGAATCGCTCGATGAGCGCGACCAGGCCCTGGCCCAGCGCGACCACGCACTGAAGGCCGAGCTGCAGCGCAGCCTCAATGTGCAGCGCCGGCTGCAAGGCGCGCAGCGCATCGGCCGTATCGGCAACTGGGAGGTGGACCTTGCGACCGGCGCGCTGTGGTGGTCCGACGAAGTCTATGCGCTGTTCGGCCTGCGGCCCGACAACTTTGAATGCACGTGGGCCAACTTTCTTCGCCAGGTGCATCCGGCCGACCGGCCGCGCTTTGAAGCGCAGCGCGACCTTGCAGTGGCCGCCGCGGCCGAACTTGACATCGAATACCGCATCATCACGCCGCAAGGCGAGGTGCGCTGGATTCACCATGTCAGCCAACCCCATGTGCAGCCCGGAGAGGCTGGAGAGAGCACGCGGCGGGTCGGCGTGATGCAGGAGATCACCGATCGCAAGCAGGCGGCGCTGGCGCTGGCTGAAGGTGCCGACCTGCAGCGCCGCACCGGCGAGATGGCGCAAATCGGCGGCTGGCAACTCAATCTGCTCGACATGCAGTTCACCAGCTCAGAACAGGTGCTGCGCATTTACCGGCACGATCCGCTCATGCCGCTGGGGCATGCCGCCGCAATGGCCGGCTTCGGCCCGGAGGGCGCTGATTCCAGAATCGCCATCGAGCGGGCCTTTGAAGCGGCGCGCGAGCACGGCGTCCCGTGGGATCTTGAACTGCCGCTGACCACTGCGGGCGGGGCGACGGTCTGGGTCCGGACGCAAGGCCGTGCGGTGGCCGAAAACGGGCAGATCGTGCGGCTGGTCGGCGCGCTTCAGGACATCACAGCCCGCAAGATGGCCGACCGGGCTGCACTGGAAAGCGAGCAGCGCTACAGCGCGCTGTTTGCCAGTGCGCCGGTGCCAATGTGGGTGTTCGACCGCGACACGCTGGGCTTTCTCGCGGTCAACGACGCCGCAGCCCGGGCCTATGGCTACACGCAGGAAGAGTTTTTGCGCATGAGCCTGTTCGACATTCGTCCCGAATCGAATCACGACGCCTTGCGACTTCACATGGGGCAGACGCTCGGTTTGGGACGCCAGGTCTGGACGCATCGCCGCCGGGACGGCTCGGTGTTCCCGGTCGATGTGGTGGCGCGGCCGATTTCGCACGACGGCCGGGCGGCCCGCTTCGTCGTGGCGCTGGACCTGACGGTACAGCGTCAGGCAGAAGCCGCCATGCAGGCCCACCTGGCCATGCTGCAGCGCGCCGCCGACGCGGCCCAAGCCATCACCTGGCACCGCACGCTGCGCGGTCTGCTACAGGAGGTCGTCGAACAGGCGCGTGGGGTGATCGGCAGCCACCGGGCCAGGGTCTGGTTGTCCGAAAGCAACGCACCGACAGGGGGCCAGCAGGCCTGGTCGGCATCGCCCGGTCAGAACGAATCTGCAGCCGAGCCGCGCCCCGCCTCGCCAGCCTGGCGGGAGCTGTTCCGTCCGGTGCTTGAGCACAACCGCAGTGTTCGCCTGACGCCGGCCATAATCGCCGCCCAGCTGCCGCAGCAGTCCGGCCTCCAGCCGCTTACGGCCGGCACCGCGTCCGTCGGCACGCTGGCCGTACCGCTGCTCGGCCGCAGCGGTGCCAACATTGGCTTGTTGCAGCTGTCGGCCAAGTACGACGGCGATTTCACCCAACAGGACTAATACGTTGCGCTGGAGCTGGCTCGGCTGGCCTCGGTCGCCATCGAAAACGCCCGCTTGCTCGAAGAACGCCAGCAGCTCACGGTGAGTCTTGAGCGCAAGGTGCGCCAGCGAACGGCCGAATTGACTCGCCAAGAGGCGCTGTTCCGGGCGTTGGCCCAGCAGGCCCCCGAGGTGGTGTGGACCGCCGACCCGCAGGGCCGCGTCACCTACCTGAACCGCGCATTTTTCGATCTGATGGGCGGCGACCTCGCACGCTGGTCGGGCCGGCGCTGGTTCACCGCACTGCATCCGGACGATCTGGCCGATGTCAAGACCAACTGGGCGACAGCGAGCGCAGCAGGAACCCAGTTTGCCGGGGTGCGGCGCCTGTTTGCCCGTGATGGTCGGCTGCGAACCATGTCCTACCGCGCTTCGCCGGTCCTCGACGAAACCGGCACGGTGGCTTTCTGGGTTGGCATCGATACCGACATCACCAACATCAAGGCCATTGAAGCGGCGCTGCGCGTGTCCAACGAAGAACTTGAGGCGTTCTCCTATTCGGTCTCCCATGATTTGCGTTCGCCGCTCAACACCATCGACGGTTTCAGCCGCCTGCTGGCGCGCCAGCTCCAGGGCGAGTCGGGTGAAAAGGCCAAACACTTTTTGTCGCGCATCCACGCCGGGGTAGCGCAAATGGGGCAGCTGATCGAAGACCTGTTGTCGCTGGCCCAGGTTTCCCGCACTGAACTGCGTCATGAACCGATCGACCTGTCGGCACTGGCCCGGCTCAGTCTGGACCGCCTGCGCGCGCGCGACCCCGAGCGCCAGGTGAACGCGGTGGTTGAGCCCGGCCTGAGGGCAGAGGGCGACGCCCGACTGATTCACGTCGTGCTGGACAACCTGCTCGGCAACGCCTGGAAATTTTCTGCGCACCGTACCCCGGCGTACATCACCGTCAGCCAGTTGCGCGATGCGGCCGGCCAGACGGTGTTTTATGTGCGCGACAACGGCGCCGGCTTCGATATGGCCCATGCAGACAAGCTGTTTCGGGCTTTCCAGCGGCTGCACACCCATGCCGAATTTGAAGGCACCGGCATCGGGCTGGCCACGGTACAGCGGATCATCGGCCGCCACGGCGGCATGCTGTGGGCCGATGCGCTTGTCGGCCAGGGTGCATGCTTTTCGTTTGTTTTGCCCAAGGTCGGGGCCGCCGTGCTGCACAGCCCCCAACCGGCACAGGCAAGCGCACCGGCAGCGACGGCCGATTAAAATGTAAAAGATGATGAAAACCGACAAGAAAACGTCTTGATACAGAAAGCGCCACGACATGACCCAAGAAACCAAATCCTTCGAGGCGGCGATCCTGTCGGCCGATTTTTCGAGCGAAGACTACTGCGGCACCAGCTATGCCGCCAAGCTGATGGGGCTTTCGGTAGCGACGGTGCAGTCTCTAGTCGAAAAGGGCGAAATCGAAGCCTGGAAGACGCTCGGCGGTCACCGGCGCATCGCGCTTAATTCGATCAACGGCTACATCGCCAAGCACAGCCCGCAGCGCGCCAGGGCCGACACCGATCCAAAGCACCGGCTGCGGGTATTGCTGGTTGAAGACGATGAGGCCGCCTGCGAGCTCTACCGCCTGAACTTCGAGGAGTGGAACTTGCCGGTGGACTGCACCTTCATGCCGTCCGCCATTGAGGCGCTGATGGACATTGCGAGCATGAAACCCGACTTGCTGGTGACCGATTTGTCGATGCCCGGCGTCGACGGCATGGAAATGCTCAAAGCGCTCAAGCGCAACCAGAACCTCGCAGACATGCAAATCGTCGTCATAAGCGGCCTGCCGGCCGAAGCCGTGGCGGCACGCGGCGGCATTCCAGAGCATGCGCATTTGCTGAAAAAGCCCATCAACTTCGACTGGCTGCAAGGCTATGTGAGCGCGCTGGTAACCGCTAACCGGAAGTGGCGCCGCTAAAAAACCCTTGTTTGCCTCTGGCAAGTCCGGCCGGTAACACGCCGCAGTGGCGTGTGCAGGGCGCCCCAAGCGGGTCTGGTCCAGGGACCCTCTGCGGCCTGCGACCGGCCGGACTCGCAAGGGTTCTGCAGAGGCCCCTGGCCGGGCAGCCGATTTTGCGCAGCCAGTATAAATTTGCCGAACTTGGGCGAAAACGCAGGTAGCATTCTGCTGCGGGCTGACGTTAACGTCAACGTCAACCCGTTTCCCTCTCCCTCCCCTCGTTGCGCTGAGGCACCCCGCTCAACCCGAAAGCCATGACCCCGACCTACACCATCGGCGATCTCGCAAGAGAGTTTGACCTGACCACCCGGGCCATGCGCTTTTACGAAGATATGGGCCTGCTGCAGCCGCAGCGCTCCGGGCCTGGAGGCCGCAGCCGCACCTACACCGCCCGCGACCGCACCCGGCTCAAGCTGACGCTGCGGGCCAAGCGGCTCGGCCTGTCGCTGCTCGAAGCCCGGGAGATCATCGACTCTTACGACAGCCCGCGCGACACGGCCCCGCAGCTGAAAAAATTCCTGGCTGTGTTGACCGGCCACCGACAAAAACTTGAAGCCCAGATGCTGGACCTGCAGGCCAATCTCGAGGAAGTTCGCACCCACGAGAAAGAAGCCAAAGCGTTGTTGCGAAAATCTGAAAAAGTCGCTCAGGGCGATTGAGAAACGCCCTGTACCGGACCCCACCCGCTCTGTTTCAAAGCCACCACCACCATGCCAGCACCGACCGATTCCGCCGCGCTCGCTCTGTTTCAGCGCGTCGAAGCGAGCTTCCTGCGCCAGGGTCTGATGCGCCATCTGGGCGCACGGTTGCTGCGGGTCGAGCCCGGGCTGTGCGAGATCGCAATGCCGTATTCCGAGCGGGTGACGCAGCAGCAGGGCGGGTTCCACGGTGGCGCGATGGGCGCGCTAGCCGACATTGCCGGCGGCTACGCCGCGCTCAGCGTCGCGGCCGAAGGCTCGGAAGTAACCACGGTCGAGTACAAAATTAATTTTCTGTCGAGCTGCACCAGCGGGGAACTGCGGGCCACCGGCCGCGTCGTCAAAGCCGGCAAGCGGATCATCGTGGCGACGGCCGAGGTCGTTCACGTCGCTGCCGACGGCAGCCAGAGCGCCTGCGCCGTCATGCAGCAAACCTTGGTGCCTGTCGCAAAAACCTACTGAACCCGGTTCAACGCCCACCCAACCGAAAGCCCTTGCCATGACCGACCTGCCCGGACTCAATTTCCAGCTCGGTGACGATATCGACGCGCTGCGCGCCGCGGTGCGCGACTTCGCGCAAAACGAGATCGCACCACGCGCAGCCAACATCGACCGCAGCGACCAGTTCCCGATGGATCTGTGGCCCAAGCTGGGCGCGCTCGGCGTGCTCGGCATCACGGTGGGAGAGGAGTATGGCGGCGCCGGCATGGGCTACCTGGCGCACATGATCGCGATGGAAGAGATCTCGCGCGCGTCCGCCTCGGTGGGCCTGAGCTATGGCGCGCACAGCAACCTGTGCGTCAACCAGATTTCACGCAACGGCAGTCCGGCGCAGCGGGAGAAATACCTGCCCAAATTGGTCTCGGGCGAGCACATCGGCGCACTGGCCATGAGCGAGTCCGGTGCCGGCAGCGACGTGATTTCGATGAAGCTGAAGGCGCAGGACAAGGGTGGCTTTTACCTGCTCAATGGCAGCAAGATGTGGATCACCAACGGCCCCGACGCCGACACGCTGGTGGTCTATGCCAAGACCGGGCCTGACGACGACAGCCCCCAGGCGGTGCCGCCCCCTGGCGGGGCTCGCCCCTCCAGCAGCGGCCCGTCGCCTGGCGGCGGCGCCCGCAGCATCACGGCCTTCCTGATCGAAAAGGGCATGAAGGGCTTTTCAGTCGCGCAAAAGCTCGACAAACTCGGCATGCGCGGCAGCCACACCGGCGAGCTGGTCTTCAACAACGTCGAAGTGCCGGCCGGGAACGTGCTCGGCGCGCTCAACGGCGGCGCGAAGGTGCTGATGAGCGGCCTCGACTACGAGCGCGCCGTGCTGACTGGCGGGCCGCTGGGCATCATGCAGTCGGTCATGGACAGCGTGATCCCCTACATCCATGACCGCAAGCAGTTCGGCCAAAGCATTGGTGAATTCCAGCTGATTCAAGGCAAGGTGGCCGACATGTACACCGTGCTGCAGGCCGGACGCTCCTTTGCCTACACCGTCGCCAAGAATCTCGATCTGCTCGGTATCGAACACGTACGCCAGGTGCGCAAGGACTGCGCTTCGGTGATCCTGTGGTGCGCAGAGAAAGCCACCTGGATGGCCGGCGAAGGCGTGCAGATTCTGGGTGGCAACGGCTACATCAACGACTATCCGGTCGGCAGGCTGTGGCGCGATGCCAAGCTTTATGAGATCGGCGCCGGTACCAGCGAAATCCGGCGCATGCTGATCGGGCGGGAGCTCTTTGCCGAGACTTCCTGATACGGTGCAGCAAGACCCAAGCGGGCGAGGCGAAAATCCGGCCTCTGTCCCCACCGAGACAACCGTTCCCTGACCCAACCAGAATTCCTCGATGCGCACCTCAATTGACACCCTCTTCATCCAGAACCGCGCCTGGGCCGAAAAGATGGAGCGCGAGCGCCCCGGCTTCTTCACCGGCCTGGTGAAACAGCAGGCGCCCAAATACATGTGGATCGGCTGCTCCGACAGCCGCGTGCCAGCCAACCAGATCACCGGGCTAGAGCCAGGGGAGGTGTTCGTGCATCGCAACGTCGCCAACATCATCGTGCACTCTGATCTCAATGCGCTGTCGGCCATCCAGTTCGCCGTCGAGAGGCTGCAGGTGCGCGACATCATGGTGGTCGGCCACTATGGCTGCTCGGGCGTGAATGCGGCGCTTGAGGGCGCGCGCATCGGAGTGGCCGACAACTGGATTCGCCATATCCAGGACGTCCGGCACCGCCATCGCCACTTGTTGGGCAGCCTGCCCGACGCCGTTCGCGCCAACGCGCTGTGTGACCTAAACGTAATCGAGCAGGTGGTCAACGTTTGCGTCAGTACCGTGCTGGTCGATGCCTGGGCGCGTGGCCAGAGCGTGCGGGTACACGGCTGCGCCTTCGGCGTTGACGACGGGCTGTTGCAAGACCTGCAGATGAGCGTCGGCGACCCCACCATGCTGGATGCGCTGTATGACGAAGCGATAAACCGTGTGAGCACTGTCTGGCGTACCCGGGCGGCTGCCGTCGCCGCAGCGCATCAGGAAGGCCCGGCCTGACCATGTTTCCACAACGCCTGGATTCGCCGCTGGCCTACGACATCGCAAAGGCGATGATGGACGGCTTCAACCGCCACTATGAGCTGTTCCGGACCGAATCGGCCCGGGCGCAGCACCGTTTTGAGACCGCCGACTGGCATGGCCAGCAGCGCGCCCAGAGGGAGCGCATCGAGTTCTATGACCTGCGGGTGCGCGAAGCGTCGATGCGGCTGGAGCGCGAGTTCAAGGCCGGTGAGCAGTCGATGGACGTGTGGCACCAGGTCAAGCTGCATTACATCGGTCTGCTGGTCAACCACCACCAGCCCGAGCTGGCTGAAACGTTCTTCAATTCGGTGACGACCAAAATTCTGCATCGCAGCTACTTCCAGAACGACTTCATCTTCGTGCGCCCGGCGGTCAGCACCGAATACATCGAAAACGACGAGCCCGCAGCCCGGCCGACCTACCGCGCCTACTATCCGAATCGCGACACCATGCATGCCACGCTGGTGCAATTGGTGCGCGACTTCGATCTCCGGCTGCAATTCGAGGACCTGGAGCGCGACGCCGGCTATGTACTGGGGGCCATCAGCGCGCGCCTGACCGACATCAAGCTGCGGGCGAATTTCCAGGTTCAGGTGCGGTCCAGCCTGTTCTTTCGCAACAAGGGCGCCTACGTGGTGGGCAAGATCATCAACGGCTTCAACGAGGTGCCGTTTGCGTTGCCGGTGCTGCACGGTACAAACGGCGGGTTGATCATCGATGCGGCGCTGTTCGGCGAAGACGACTTGCTGATTCTGTTCAGTTTTGCCCGCGCCTATTTTATGGTCGATATGGGCATCCCGTCGGCTTATGTGCAATTCTTGCGCAGCATGATGCCGCACATGCCACGTGCCGAAATCTACAACGCGCTCGGCCTGGCCAAACAAGGCAAGACGCTTTTTTACCGCGATTTTCTGCAGCACCTGCGCCACTCGACAGACCAGTTCCGCATCGCGCCCGGCATCAAGGGCATGGTGATGCTGGTGTTCGATCTGCCGTCGTTTCCTTATGTCTTCAAGGTGATCAAGGACTTCTACCCGCCGCAGAAAGACACCACACGCGAGAAGATCAAGGGCAAGTACCTGCTGGTCAAACAACACGACCGCGTCGGACGGATGGCCGACACGCAGGAGTACAGCGAGGTCGGCTTTCCGCGCGAGCGCTTTACCGACGAGCTGATTGCCGAGATCGAGAAATTCGCGCCCAGCCAATTGGAGATCAGCGACCGCGACAGCGACGGTCGTACCGAGGTCATCATCAAGCATGTGTACATCGAGCGGCGGATGATTCCGCTGAACATCTACCTGCAGGAGGCCTTTGACGTCGGTGTCGCCGAGCCGGCAGCCAAGGAACAGATCGAGCGTGCGGTGTTCGAATACGGCAACGCCATCAAGGATCTGGTTGCGGCCAATATTTTCCCCGGCGACATGCTGTGGAAAAACTTCGGCATCACGCGGCACGGCAAGGTGGTGTTTTACGACTACGACGAGATCGAATACATCACTGACTGCAAGTTCCGCAAGGTACCAACGCCGCGCAACGAAGAAGACGAGATGAGCGGCGAGGTCTGGTTTTCGGTCGGGCCGAAGGATGTATTCCCCGAAACCTTCGGGCCTTTTTTGCTCGGCAACAGCGCGGTCCGCGAGGTGTTTTTGAAGCACCATGCCGACTTGCTCGATGCCGGGTTCTGGCAGTCGCATCAGGCGCGCATTCAGTCCGGCTACGTGCACGACGTGTTTCCGTACGAGCAGGACAAGCGCTTCGAGCGTCTGCACAAACCGGGAGCCGACGCCGGTGCCGGAGCGCCGCCGGTGCAACTGCCACCCGAGCCGATGCTGACCGGGCTCAGCGGCATGACACCCTGAGTATGTTGGCCCCCACGCTTGTTGCTTCGCGTACCGCGTTGTAATGCGCTCCAAAAATCGTTAGACCCACAACTATTTACCTCAGTTAAAGGAGCATCTCATGCCTGATTCTTTCCAGGATTCCATCGTCATCCTCGGCGCGGCCCGCACCCCGATGGGCGCATTCCAGGGCGACTTTTCCAGCCTCTCGGCGCACGACCTCGGCGGCGCGGCGATTCGCGCGGCCGTTGAGCGCGCTGGCGTTGCCGCTGAAAAAATCGACGAGGTTTTGTTCGGCAACTGCCTGATGGCGGGCCAGGGCCAGGC
>JAJAYS010000041.1 GCA_026786065.1 Polaromonas sp. | reverse complement strand
TCGGGTTGCCTCTTATTTTTGGCCCGGCGACGGGGGTTTCGGTTTAATAATGCTCCAGGGGTCGGGGCGGTGGGTGCAACGCAGCCAGCCGGGCCTGGATGTCTGAAACCACGAGAAGTGAGAACAAATACATGCGGTGGTTTTGATGAAATCGGAAATTCCTGAATCGACGGCAAGCTCGACGGGTCTGGCTGGGTTGACGGCACTGACCAATTGGCTCAAGACTCCGCAAGGCGGGTATTTGCTGGACTGGGAACGCGCTCAATTCGAGCAGACGGTCGGCGATATTTTCGGCTACCACGCCCTGCAGCTCGGTTTGCCGGAGCTTGACACGCTTGCCGCCAACCGCATGCCCCATCGCTGGCTGGCGCTCGACTGTTTGCCAGTTCCGCCTCCTGCAGCACCGCCCGGCGCGGATGCCCCGGACCCGCCAGGTCTTCAGCTCTCTACCCCTCCGACTGTAGCGCCGCAGGCAAGTTCCCGCAAAGTGGCGCTGCTGACCGACTCTGGCGCCTTGCCGTTTCCGGCGGCCAGCCTGGACCTCGTGGTGCTGCCGCACACGCTGGAACTGGGCCGGGACGCCCACGCAACGCTGCGCGAAGTGCAGCGCGTTCTGGTGCCCGAGGGCCGTGTCGTGATCAGCGGTTTCAATCCGGTCAGTCTGTGGGGCGTTGGTCAAAAACGCCGCAGGTTGGGCAGATCCCGCAGCGCCCCCGCGTCAAGCCTGCCCGGCGTCAACGAATGGATTGGTTACTGGCGCTTGCGCGACTGGCTTCGGCTACTGGATTTCGAGGTCGAATCGGCGCAGTTCGGCTGCTACACGCCGGTGTTGAGCAGCCAGGCCTGGATCGGCCGTTTCCGGTGGATGGACGCCGCAGGCCGGCGTTGGTGGCCGATTTTCGGGGCGGTGTATTTCCTTGCAGCCGTCAAGCGTGTGCATGGCGTGCGCCTGCTTGAACCCGCCTGGAAAGTACGCAAAGGAACCGCAGCCGCTCCGGCGGCCATCGCCAACCTCGACTCCGCGCGGCGCCGCAGCGCGCAATGCCGCTCGCTCGCCCCAGCTGCGGAGCAGAGTATTGGCGGCGCCGCTTCGTCTGACTTCAACCCCGCGAAGATATTGAGTGATGAGCGATGAACGAGACCACAGGACAGGCCAGGAAAAACGTCGTGATCTACACCGACGGCGCCTGCAAGGGCAATCCAGGACCCGGTGGCTGGGGCGCGTTGCTGAGCTTGGACGGCACCGAGAAAGAACTCTTTGGCGGCGAACTGGCCACTACCAACAACCGGATGGAGATGACCGCCGTGATCGAGGCGCTGGCGGCACTCAAACGCCCTTGTGCGGTGACGCTCTACCTCGACAGTCAATATGTGCTCAAGGGCATCACCGAATGGATTGCTGGCTGGAAGGCCCGCGGTTGGCGCACGGCCGCCAAGGCACCGGTCAAAAATGCCGACTTGTGGCAAAAACTCGATGCGCTGGTCGCATCCAGTGGGCACCGGATCGACTGGCAATGGGTCCGGGGCCACACCGGCGATCCGGGCAACGAGCGCGCGGACGCGCTGGCGAACAAAGGTGTTGAACGGGCGCTCGGTCGGCTTTGAACCGGCGTCGTGCCCTTGGGATCCTTGCAGGCCGGGATGCGGTTGGTCTCTTGGAAGATGAATCAAATCTTTTTAAATTCTGCACTCAAAGTGGTGGCCTCGCAGGTTGAAACCCGGTCCGGAAATTGCAACTCCCAGTGCGGTGTGCTGGTACATTGAAAGTCCATTTCCTGCCCGGCGTTTACTCACCTTAGTGGCTTCAAAAGTACTCGATACGCTGGTCGCCGTCGTCGGCATCGCCGCTGCTTCGGCTGCCGCGTGGTGGTATCAACGGCCAGCGCCAGCGAACACCGGGGAACGCCCGCAGCCCGTGGCTTCCAGTGCGTCCGGCGCGGGGAGCCAGCGACCGGCCAGCGCTCCGGGCAGCGGCCGGCTGCCGTCGGTCGAGGTCGCGAGGGTCGAGGTGGCCAGGCTGACCGACGACATCCAGGCCGTGGCCAGCTTGCGTTCGCGCCGGGGTGTCGTGCTCAGGCCAGAGGTCAGCGGCCGCATCGCCCAACTCAATTTCACCGACGTGTAGCGTGTGCGCAAGGGTCAGGTGCTGGTGCAGTTCGACGATCAGCTGCCGCTCGACCAGGTCCGGCAAAACCAGGCTGAGTTGTCGCTTGCCGAGGCCAACCAGAAGCGCAATCAGGAGCTGGTCGCCGAGAACTTTATTAGCCGGCGGTCGCTTGAAGAGAGCGCAGCGAATCTGCAGGTCGCGCAGGCCAGGCTGGCGCTGACCAAGGCAACGGCAGCACGCTTGAGAATTATTGCGCCTTTCGACGGTTTTTCGGCGTCCGGCAGGTCAACGTCGGCGAATACTAGAAGGATGGCGCCGACATCGTCAACATCGAAGACCTGGATGCCGTGTATGTCGATTTCCGGCTGCCCGAGCGCTACCAAAGCAGGCTGCGGCGCGGTCAGTTGGCTGTGCTGGGCATCGACGTGCTGCCCGGCTTCACTTGCAGGCTATCGTGCAGGCCATCGATCCGCTGATCCACGCGAATGGCCGCTCAGTTGGGGTGCGCGGCTGCGTCGATAACCGCGTGTTGCAATTGCGCCCCGGCATGTTTGCGCGGGTCAACACCATCTTTGGCGAGCGTGAGAATGCCCGGGTGATTCCCGAAGAGGCCATTGTTCCGGAAGGCGGCAAACAGTTCGTCATCAAGTTGCTTGGCAAGCCGGGCGACGATGAAAAACCAGCTAGCGGGTCGAGGTCAAGGTGGGCCTGCGCAGTCCGGGCAAGGTCGAAATTCTTGAAGGTCTGGAGGTCGGCGACACGGTGGTAATCACCGGACAGCAGCGGGTGCAAAAAGATGGCACACGGGTCACCGTCGTCGAACTCGGCGCGGGCCGTGCGGGGGCAGACGCCAATGGCGCTGCAGCGTCCGGCGCAGCATCGACCGTCGCGGCCAACTCCGGTGGAAGTCCGTCGGCGGCAACGGCTCCACGGGCCATCGGCCCGCATCCCTGCGGCGTGGGTCTTGTTGACGCGTCTGGCATTGGAGGCAAAGCGAGGCCGCCCGGTTTTTGCGACCGTGCAGTCGCTGCTGATCGTCTTGATCGGCGCGATCAGCTTCAATCGCCTGACGGTGCGTGGGTACCCGAAGATCGACGAACCGGTGGTGACCGTCAGCGTGCGTTACGCCGGGGCGTCGGCCGAGGTGATCGAATCGCAGGTCACCAAGCCGCTCGAAGATTTGATTGCCGGCATCGACGGGGTGGATGTCATCACCTCGATAAGCCGGGCCGACCAGGGTCAGATCACGGTGCGGTTCAGGTTAGAAAAAGACGCCGATTCGGCGGCCGCTGAAGTCCGTGACCGAACCTCGAGAGTGCGCAACCGGCTACCCCAGGCGATCGACGAGCCGGTGATCTCCAAGGTCGAGGCCGATGCGTTTCCGGTGGTGCAGGTTGCGTTTCCAGCGACTCGATGACGCCGCTGCAAATCAACGATCTGGTCAACCGCATCGTCAAGCCGCGCCTTCAAACAGTCACCGGCGTGGCCGATATGCGCATTTTTGGCGAGCGCAACTGTGCGGTGCGCGTCTGGCTCGATACCGACATGCTGGCCGCGCTTCGCCTGACGACGCAGGACGTAGAGGACGCCATTCGCCGCAACAACCTTGAACTCCCCGCCGGTCGCATCGAGTCGCAGCAGGGTGAATTCAGCGTCACCTCGCAAACCGATCTGGTGAAACCCGGCCAGTTCGGCGACATCGTGGTCCGCAGCGTCAACGGCTTTTCGGTCAAGCTGCGCGATGTTGCAAGGGTGCAGGAAGGCGCTGCCGACGAACGCACGCAGTGCGGCTAGACGGACGGCCGGCGGTGGCGGTCGGCGTGATCCGACAGGCTACTGCGAACCCGCTCGATCTGTCCAAGGGCATGCGCCAGATCCTTCCGGCGCTCAAGGCCGAATTGCCGCCCGAAGTGCTGGTCGAGATCGCCAACAACAACTCCTTGTTCATCGACCGTTCGGTCAAGAACGTCTATCGCACTATCGCTGAAGCGGTCGCCCTGGTGGCGCTGGTCATCTTCGTTTTTCTGCGCACGCCGCGCGCCTCGCTGATTCCGGTCGTGACGATTCCGGTCGGCCTGGTCGGCACCTTCGCACTGATGGCGCTGGCGGGTTTCACCATCAACACGCTGACCCTGCTGGCGCTGGTGCTGGCCATCGGGCTGGTGGTCGATGACGCGATCGTGATGCTGGAGAACATCTTCCACCACATCGAAGAAGGCATGGACCCGTTTTCGGCCAGCATCAGGGGCGCGCGCGAGATCGCCTTTGCGGTCGTCACGATGACCGCGACATCGGTGGCGGTTTACGCACCGCTGGCCTTTACTCCAGGTAGCACCGGGCGTCTGTTCGCCGAGTTCGCACTGGCGCTGGCCGGGGCGGTGGTGGTGTCGGGCTTCGTCGCGCTGACGCTGACGCCGATGATGTGCAGTCAGTTGCTCAAGCACAACCCCAAGCCCAATCGTTTTGATCGCGGCATGGAAGCACTCTTGAGCTGGATTTCCGCGCGTTACGGTGCCGCTTTGCGCTGGATTGTCACGGCGCGCTATCACGGCCGTGCCGGGGCGCAGAGTGGTGGGGGCCGGCTGTTGGACGCCGTGGCACAGGCGCGCTGGCTGGTGCTTGGCGTGATGCTGGTCTGTGCCGGGGCCATCGCCTGGGTCTGGCCGACGATGAAGCAGGAGCTGTCGCCACTCGAAGACCGGGGCGTGATTTTGGCTAACGTCAGTGCGCCAGACGGCGCGACGCTCGATTTCACCAACCGTTATGCGCAGGCGCTGGAGAAAATGGGCCAGTCTTACCCCGAGTTCGACCGGATTTTTGCCAATGTCGGCAACCCGACGGTTTCGCAGACCAGCGTGGTTTACCGCACCGTCGATTGGGAAAAGCGTTCGCGTTCGACCATTCAGCTGGCTCGCGAGCTGGCCCCCAAGTTCGACGCACTGCCGGGCGTCACCGCATTCCCGATCACGCCGCCTTCACTGGGTCAGGGGTTTCGCGAGCGACCGCTTAATTTCGTGATCCAGACCTCGGACAGCTAAGAAAACCTTAATCTCGTGGTGCAGCAGATGCTCGACGAGATTGCCAAAAACCCCGGCATCGTGTCGCCCGATGTGTATCTGCGCCTAAATAAGCCTGGGCTGCGCATCGACGTCGAGCGCGACAAGGCTGCGGACCTCGGTGTCAGCGTCGAGGTGGTGGCCAAGGCGGTCGAAACGCTGCTGGGCGGGCGCAACGTGACGCGCTACAAGCGCGATGCCGGGCAGTACGACGTGATTGTGCAGACCGAACCCAGCGGGCGCAGTACGCCGGAGGACATTGCCCGCATTTACGTGCGTGGAAAGGGTGACGCGATGATTCCGCTGTCTAGCCTGATCAATGTGCGGGAGAGAATTTCCCCGCGCGAACTCAACCATTTCGGCCAGCGCCGATCGGTGTCCATCACCGCCAGTCTGGCCGGCGACTATTCGCTCGGCCATGCGCTGACTTTCATGAACGAGACCGCGACCAGGATATTGAAAAGCGGCTACAGCACCCAGCTGAACGGGACCTCACGCGAGTTCCGCAACTCCCAGGGCGCACTGGCCGTCGTTTTTGTGCTGGCGCTGGTGTTCATCTTTCTGGTGCTGGCCGCGCAGTTCGAGAGTTTTGTCGATCCGCTGGTGATCATGCTTTCGGTGCCGTCGCCGATGATCGGTGCGCTGCTGGCGCTGAAATGGTCGGGTAGCTCGCTCAACGTCTATTTGCAAATCGGGTTGATCACGCTGGTTGGCCTCATTACCAAACACGGCATCCTGATCGTCGAATTCACCAACCAGTTGCGTGCCGGCGGGATGGAGATGGTTGATGCCCTGGTGCGGGCATCGTCGCAGCGCCTGCGGCCGATTTTGATGACCACGGGCGCGATGGTACTGGGCGCGCTGCCGCTGGCTTTTGCCGACAGCGCCAGCGCAGAGAGCCGGCAGCAGATCGGCTGGGTCATCGTCGGCGGCATGTCGCTCGGTACGCTGCTGACGGTCTTCGTCGTGCCGACGATGTACACCTTGTTCGCCCGCAAGGCCATTCCGGGCGCGAACAAAGCCGTGGCGCGGGAGCAGGCCGAGGGCCATTCGGCATTGCCTTGGACAGGTCGCGAAATTGGCGGAGCTTGCCCGACCATTCGACAAATTTTCGACGCCCCGAAGCAAGTTTAAAGGGGCGGTCTCGTTTGGCCGACCGGCAGAGCGTGCGGTTGCACGGCCTGGAGCGGCGGGCGGGCCGTCTGATGCGCCGGTACCGCGACGCGGTTTGCTGTGCCAGACAGCGTGCTAAATCACGCCGTCAAACATCATCACATCGACCAGATCGCCAGCGACCACATTGCCCTGGTCATGGTGCAGCAGGATCAGCCCGTTGGCCTCGGCCATCGAGCGCAGCACGCCCGAGCCCTGGCTGCCGGTGGTGCTGACGTGCAGCGAACCGTCGGCCGCCGTGCTGACCCAGCCGCGCTGGTATTCGGTGCGACCCGGTTTTTTGCGCATGGCTTCATCGCTGAAGGCCTTGAGCAGCGGCGGCGGGGCGGCGCGGGCTCCCATCATTTGCAGCAGGGCCGGGCGCACGAAGGCGAGGAAGGTCACCATCACCGCGACCGGGTTGCCAGGCAGCCCAAACAGCACGGCGGCCCTCGGTTCTGCGTCCAGGCGGTCGCTGCAGCCGCTATGATTTTCAGAGCTGTTAACGCCCGTATTACTTGGGATTGAAGCCAGTTTTTCTTTAGAAATGCGGCCAACCGCCATTGGTCGGCCGGGCCGCATGGCGACGCGCCAGAAGGCCACGTCGCCGAGTTCCTTCATCATCGCCTTGGTGAAATCGGCCTCGCCGACGCTGACGCCACCCGAGGTGATGATGGCGTCGGCCTGCCCGGCGGCCTGCATGAAGGCGGCCTTGAGTTGTGCTGGCTCGTCGCGCACCACGCCGAGGTCGATGACTTCGCAGCCCATCCGGGTTAGCAGGCCGAAGACGGTGTAGCGGTTGCTGTCGTACACCGCACCCTCGCGCGGCGCTTCGCCGAGGGACAAAACTTCATCTCCGGTCGAAAAGTACGCCACCCGCAGCGGCCGCAAGGTCAGCAAGGTTTCAATTCCAAGTGACGCCGCAAGCCCCATGCGAGCGGGCGTAAGAAGCTCGCCTTTTGATAGCGCCCTGGAGCCCTTGGCCAAGTCTTCTCCGCGCAGCCGCCGGTTGTCACCGGGCTGCAGCAAGCCAGCCGGAACCGTGATGCGGCCACCGTCGCCCGGCGCTGCCGGTGAGACGAACTCTTGCGGCACCACGGTGTCGAGACCAGCCGGCAAGATGGCGCCGGTCATGATCTTGAGGGCCTGACCGGGCTGCACCTGGCCCGACCAGGCACGCCCGGCCAGCGCGGTGCCGACCACCTCAAACTGCAGCGCCAAGCCGGCGCGCAACTGGCTGCCGTCAAAGGCGAAACCGTCCATCGCCGAGTTGTCGTGG
>JAJAYS010000040.1 GCA_026786065.1 Polaromonas sp. | reverse complement strand
GCCTGGACCGACATAGAAAGAACGTATTTCCATGGCCCAACGAACCCAACTCGATGCTAGCTGCCACCCGCTGCATGAAGCCTACGCCTGCCTGCTCGCCAATGGCCTGGACGGCGCCGGTGAAGCCTTGCGCATCCTGGTCAATGAAGCCTCCCGCATTGAGCGGGCCCAGCACCTTCAGGCCACGCCCTATGAGCGCTCGGCCAGCGCTTGGATTACGCCCACGGCTACAAGAACAAGACTGTTTTGACCCGCATGGGCGATGTCACCTTTGAGGTGCCGCAAGTACTCTCTGGCGGGTTTTACCCCGGCGCCCTGGAGCGCGGCCGTCGATTCCTGAGCAGGCCATGAATCTGGCGCTGGCCGAGATGGACGTGCAAGGCGTATCGACCCGCTTGCGTCATCGAAGTCCTGCAAAAGCTGGTGGGCCCCGAGGTCAGCATTTCCAGCACGCAAATTAGCCGTTGTACGGCGCTGCTGGGTACTGGTTTGCAGGCGTGGCGTACCCGCCCGCTGGAGGAGACGCCTAACGTGATTCTGGATGCCCGGTACGAGCGCGTGCGCGAGGCTGTGCGGGTGGTGGACTGTGCGGTTTTTGTGGCCATCGGTGTGACGGCATCCGGGCATCGCCGGGTGCTGGGTGTCTCGGTGGCGTTGTCAGAAGCGGAGGTGCATTGGCGGGCCTTTCTGGACAGCCTGATTGAGCGCGGCCTGCGCGGTGTCAAGTTCATCGTTAGGGATGACCACGCGGGCCTTAAGGCAATGCTGATTAAGGTCCACCCCCAAAGGTGGAGAAACGTTGCATGTCAATGAAACAACAAACCCTGGCCATGGCAGCCGATCAAACCTTTGAGAACCACCGCAAGCCCACGCGGCGAGAAGAGTTTTTAAAGACCATGGAGGCCATCGTCCCGTGGTCGGCGCTGTGCGAGGTGATCGAGCCGCACTACCCCAAGGTCGGCAATGGCCGCCCGCCCATAGGTCTGGAGCGCATGCTGCGCATCCACTTCATCCAGCACTGGTTCAATCTGGCAGACCTGTCCTGCGAGGAAGCGCTGTACGACAGCGCCAGCCTGCGCCGCTTCGTCGGGATTGATCTGGGTCGCGAACCGGTGCCCGATGCCACCACGATGCTGGAGTTTCGCAAGCTGCTCAACGAGAACAAACTCGGTGAGGCCTTGTTTGCCAAGGTGGGCCGAGAGCTGCAGGCCCGAGGCTTCAAGGTCAACACCGGCCCCATCGTGGATGCCACCATCATTGGCGCGCCCAGCTCCACCAAGAATGCAGACAAGGCGCGGGACCCTGAGATGCACCAGACCCGCAAAGGCCAGCAGTGGTACTTTGGCATCAATCTGCACATCGGTGTGGACAGCCGAAGCGGGCTGGCCCACAGCGCAGTCGTCAGGGCCGCCAACGTACATGACAAACATCCTTTGCCGGACCTGCTGCACGGCAATGAGCAACGCGTCTATGGTGACTCTGCCTACGCCAGTCAGAAGTCTCTGATTGCGGGCAAAGCTCCAAACGCCAAAGACTTCACCAACCAGCGCACCCGTCGCGCTGGTGGCATCGTTGATGACGTGGCACGGGGCAAGAACCGCAACAAGTCAAAGATTCGGGCGCGGGTGGAGCACGTCTTTGGCGTGGTCAAGCGGCTATGGGGATTTGGCAAGGTGCGTTATCGCGGGCTGCAGAAGAATGCTACGCGTGCCTTCACGGCGTTGGCACTGGCCAACATTTAACTCGGTCGCCAAAAGCTGTTGGCACAGGTGCGCCTATAAAGGCGGGAATCGGGCCAGAGAGCCCGACAAACAGGCCCGAAGGGCCACAAAAAGGATCGAAATTGAACCCAATTCCGCAAAGTCGCGCCGTCATGCATCTATGTTGGCGTTCTGGCGGTACTTGTTCAGCGAAGCCCTAAGGACCCTCTGCATAACTCTGGCGGCGCTGTGGCGCGCGGAGCGGGATGGGCCGCAAGGCGTCTTTTTGCAGCCAATAGCCCCGCTATTGGCAAGAAAAACAACGCATCGGACCGCCCGAGCCCGCGTGATCACGCCCCGCAGAGCGTTATGCAGAGGGTCCCTAACGCCGCCTGCTCAATATCTGGCGGTGGATCACCGTGGCGTTTGATGGATGTGGGAACCTCGGGGCCGAGTAGTTGATGCTTCCATTTGTACAACGTTGGTCTGCTCACCGCCAGCTTTTGAGCAATTGCTTGCGCACTGACCTGCCGCGTGCACAGCTCAATGACAGCAACCTGCTTTAGCTCTCGGGAGCGCAGAGCGCCTGAAGCTTTGCCGACAACGCGAATCCTGGTTTCGCCATGCCGCTCATCGATCCAGGCTACGAGCGTTGCACGGCACGGATATCCCAGTGCGCGAAGAGTTCCAGCAATGCAACGATCATGACTCAGGTAATGCTCGACTGCCACCTGTTGCTGCTCTTCAGAATACTTATGCCTTGAGCGCACATAGCCAGCCGGCAAATTGAGACCTTGCTCAAACTCTCGATGCCAGATCTTGAGGGCATTCTTTGTGGGATAACCCAACTGCCGAATGGTCGCGCAAGTGCGTTTGCCAAGCTTTATATACATCCTGACCGCTCGAATACGGTCTTCGTATGAGTACATGAACTACCTCCAAGTAGTCCAAGTTTTTGTCCGCACCCCCCCGGTGTTCAATTGGCTGGGCGGCCAGCTGACCACCATCTATGTCGGCCAGTACATACGGTCCGCGCAACAGAACTTCCCCGAGGCGCGGCGCCTGACGCAGCCGGAACTGGAAGCGCTCGACGTCCTTGACCACGCTGGCGGACGACCCGACGCTGCGGCTGGTGCTGGTGCAGACCGCGGTGTGGAAGACTGCCGGAGACCGGTCCGAGCGCGCCGAGATGCTCTCGCTGTGGAAAGGCATCGTCGAGCACTACGGCGGCCCGGGCGCCTCCGTAAGGTGAGCGACGGCGCGCACCGATTCCCACAACGCATCAGGCCACGGTCCGACACGGGCTTCGCGGTGGCTTTCGAAGAATGCTTCAATGGCCGCCACGCGCGGCGGCACCCACAGGAGCAGCCATGAAAAAAGATCCAGAGCACACCGAGCGGCCGGCGTGGCCGCAGCGCGCTGATCGGCGCCCCCACCGGAATCGGGTGCGGAGCGAATCGGGCCGCGGGACGAGCCGCCGCTTGCCCGCGAGCCCGACCTGATCGAGCCGGGGGCCAGCCGCGGTGACCTCCTGGGCCGGAAGGGCTGACGATCGGTCGCTCCCGCCTGGCTGCCGGCGCAGTGCGCCGCGTCCGTCCCCTGCTCGGCCAATGCGCGCTCTGGGGCGGGATCTTGCTCACCGCGATGCCGGCCACCAGCGTGGCCGTGGACGGCCGCGACGAGTGGCAGTTTGCGCGATCGCTTGCCGCGGGCCCGGCCGACGAGGTGGCGTCTTACGAGGCATTCTTGCAGGCCGGCGTGCTCGGCATCGTCCCGATGCACCAGCTGCTGCGCACTGGAACACGCCGGCCTGCCAACAGGTCGATGCGCCGCCGTTCGAAATTCCGCCGCGTGCCCTCTGGACGCAGGCGATGCCCACTCTCAAGCTCGTCGCGCTCCTGCGCGAGCGGCGGGTGCTGCCGGAGTTCTAGGTCGTTTCCGGGTACCGGAATCCGCGCATCGAAGCTTGCGCGGACTGCTCGGGCAAGCGGCACCCCACCAATGGGGTACTCTACGTCCCGTCCTTG
>JAJAYS010000039.1 GCA_026786065.1 Polaromonas sp. | reverse complement strand
GCGTAGGGCTGGCGCCGTCGGCGCGTCGGGCGTGCCGAGATTGCAGTAAAGGATGCCGGTGCTGGACGTGGCGGTCGGCGCAGCGCCGTGCGTGAAGGCGGGTTCTTTGGAAAAGGGCATGGCGCATTTTAGGGACCCCCTGCACAACCGCCTGCGGCTGGGCCCCGACCGGAGTCGGGCCGTCTGCCCGGGAATTGGCGCCAAAAGGGTTCGCCACAGGTCCCGGCGGCGTTTTGATGCGTGAGAATGGTCGCTGTTCACGCTGTTCATCCAGCAGCCAGCAGCCAGCGATCTTCGCCGCGCTCCGCGCCTTCTACAGTTATTTCATGCTCGACATCCCCCGCATCAAGGCTATTTCGCTCGATCTCGACGACACCCTGTGGCCCGTCTGGCCAACGATAGAGCGCGCCGAGAAAGTCCTTGACGCCTGGCTCTGCGAGAGGGCCCCGATGGCGGCCGCGCTGTTTTCCGACCCTAGCGCGCGGCATGACCTGCGGGAAGAGGTCCTGCAGAGCCGGCCGGAGTGGAAGCACAACCTCAGCGCAATCCGCCGCGAGGCAATACGGTTGGCGCTGTATCGATCCCACGAAGACCCGCAACTGGCAGAGCCCGCTTTCGAGGCGTTTTTTGCCGAGCGCAATCGGGTCAATTTGTTCGATGACGCTGTGATGGCGCTTGAATTTTTGTCGGCGCGCTATCCGCTGGTGGCTCTTTCCAATGGCAACGCGAGCCTCAGTGTGATCGGCATTGCGAAGTACTTCACCGCCAGGATCAGCGCCCAGACTTTCGGTGTGGGCAAGCCCGACGCCCGTATCTTCTACGCGGCTGCCGGAGCGGCGGGGGTAGCGCCGGCCGAAGTGCTGCATATCGGCGACGACGCTTCGCTGGACGTGCTGGGCGCGTTGAACTGTGACATGCAAACCGTCTGGGTCAACCGCGCCGACCACCTCTGGCCGCATGTCGAGATGCCCCACGAGACGGTGGTCACGCTAACGGAACTGTGCGACCTGTTTCGGCGCGCGACGAAGTGCGGCGTAGCGGCGTGAGTCGGTTGTCTGCGTAGCAATCAGGGCTACCGCATAGGTCAGGGTCGCAAGCACGGCACGGCGGCGTTCGGCTCTGCCGCGTGGGATCTCCAGGGCCTATGCGGGGCCTCTGCAGGGCACATTCAGGCATGGCCTGAGCCCACCGATCCGATACCTGAACTCACGGTAGAAATTATCGGTAAATCGCCTTTTTGACAAGCAAAAACGGGCGTTATAAGCTATTGAATATATAGCGACTGATTCACGCTCTGGTGCCCACGGGCGTCAGATTTCGTGCGGCGGCCAGGCCAGAGCGCACCGCGCCTTCGAGCGTTGCCGGGTAAGGCCCGGCAATGTAGTCGCCGCAGGCCAGCAGCGTTGGCGCAAGCTCTGCCTGTGGGCGTTGCAGCCCCGGCGTGCACGCAAAGGTGGCGCGTTTTTCAACGATGGTTTGCAGCGGCTGCAGATGCAAGCCGAGTTGGGCTTTGGCCTGGGCCAGAACCTGCTCTGTCAGGGCTGCGCTGTCGCCGCTGCTGGCGCTGATTACAAAGGCCAGCAAACCGGCCGGACCGCCGAGCTGGCCCCGGTCGAACACGAACTGCGCCGGGTAGCGGGCATCCGAACGAAGCGTCAGCATTGGGTGTGACAGCGTTGCGCCGGGGCGGTCCGGCGCAAGCGCATAGACGGTGGTCAGGGCTTCGTGCGCCAGTGCTTGGGCTCGTGCCTGCCAGTCTTCGGACGGCAGCCCGCTGCTGCGCACCAGGCGCAGGCTTTCGCTGACCGGGCAGGCCAGCACGACGCATTCGAAGTCGGTGGTGTCGCCTGCAGTCACGCCCCACCCGCTGCCTTGCTGGCGCAGCGCCTGCACCCGCTGGCCCCGCAGCACCTGAGCGCCGTGCGCCGCCAGCCAGGCCAGCGCCGCGTCGGGCAGCAGCGCGCTTAAATCGACTCGGGGCAGCAGCAGGTTGGAGCCGCCGTTGGCCTGAAACAGCGCGTCTTTCAGCACCCGCAAAAACACCTGGCCACTGGCCCGGCTGGCCGGCGTGTTCAGCGCCGACACGCACAGCGGCTCAATCAGGCCGTGCATCACTGCGTCTGGCAGACCGGCGCACAGGTCGGCAACCGACAGGGTCGCTGTGCATTCGAATTTATTGGCTTGCCAGCGCCAGGCGCGGCGCAGCAGCGCCAGCCGCTCGCGCCAGCTCCAGCCACGCGCGGTGGCCATTGCGTGCAGCGCGTCGAGCGGGCTGACCAGCGCGCGAAACTGCAAGCCGGTGCCGTCGGGAAAGCGCAGCGTCAGCGGAATGCGCAGCAGTACGGCCGCAGGATTCACCCCCACCAGAGCCATCAGGTCGAGCGTTTCGGTGTAGGCGCCAATCAAAATGTGCTGGCCGTTGTCCAGCGTAAGGCTCTGGCCGCGAACGGTGCTTTCAACCCGGCGCGCCCGGCCGCCGGCGCTGCGTGTCGCTTCGTACAGCGTGACGCTGTGGCCCAGCCGTGTCGCTTCGACGGCGGCGGCGCAGCCGGCCCAGCCGGCCCCAATTACCGCGACTTTCAAGGCAACCCGGACAAGCGGAGTGAAGGGCGTGGCGCGGCGCTCACTGCACGGTTCCAAAAGCCTGGGTCTTCCAGGCCAGCCAGAATTTGCGCAGCGGCGTCAGGCTGACGCGCTGGTGCAGCACCTGGTAGCCGTCGCCGGCGATTTCGCGCAGCAAGGTGCGGTAGATGCTCGCCATCATCAGGCCGGGCTTTTGACTGCGCCGGTCCTCGGCCGGCAGCAGCGCCAACGCCTCGTCGTACAGCGCCAGCGCGCGCTCGGTCTGAAACGCCATCAAGGCCGTGAAGCGGTCTGAATACTGGCGCTTGAGGATTTCGTGCGCCTTCACGTCGAACTGCTGCAACTCGCTGACCGGCAAATAGATGCGGCCGCGCAGCGCATCTTCGCCGACGTCCCGAATGATGTTGGTCAGCTGAAAGGCCAGCCCGAGTTTGTGCGCGTAGGCGGTCGTCGCGGCCGCATGCTGGCCAAAGATGCGCGCGGCGACTTCACCGACCACGCCAGCGACCAGGTGGGCGTAGTGGCTAAGGCCGGCAAAGTCGAGATAGCGGTTTTGTGCAAGGTCCATCTGGCAGCCTTCGATGACCGCCAGCAGATGCCGCGCCTCGATGCCGAACTGCGCTGCGCCGGGCATCAGCGCTTGCATGACCGGGTGGGTTGGCCGGCCGGCAAACGACTGCTTCACTTCGTTTTGCCACCACTGCAATTTGGTGTGCGCCAAGCCGGGGTCGGTGACCTCATCGACCACATCGTCCACTTCGCGGCAGAAGGCGTAGAACGCGGTGATGGCGGCGCGCCTGTCCTTGGGCAAGAATAAAAAGGCGTAGTAAAAGCTACTGCCGGAAGCGGCGGTTTTTTGCTGAACGTACTGCTCTGGCGTCATGCGCGCATTGTTGCACTGCCCATTTCGCCGACAGCAGCAATCCGCCCCGGCGCGCTCGATGGCGCTGGCCCGGTGGTCACATCCAGAGCGCGCGCCAGCCCATCACCAGCGCGTCAAATCTGCCGAGCTTGGGCCGGGCCTGCAATGTGTTGAAACCCAGCGCCTCGATCCGGTCGAGGATGCGCAGCCCGCCCTGCACGACGAGGCGCAGCTCCCAGCCGGCGCGCCCCGGCACTTTTTTAGAAAGTGGAGAGCCTTTTAGCATCGTAGCCCTTGCTGAACGGGCGCAGGCAGCTATTAAATCAATAGCGGCTGGCGTGGCCTCGCGGCGCAGCAGCTGGGCCTCGGTGACGCCGTGCGCACGGCAGGCGTCGGCCGGCAGATAGATGCGGCCCCGGCTCAGGTCCACACCCAGGTCCTGCCAGAAATTGATCAACTGCAAAGCGGTGCAAACCGCATCGCTTTCGCGCAGCGCGTTGGCGTCGGTCACGCCATACAGGTGCAGCAGCAGTCGGCCGACCGGGTTGGCCGAACGGCGGCAGTAGTCGAGCAGCTGGGCTTCATCGGCATAACGCTGCTGCACGACATCCTGCTCAAAGGCGCTGAGCAGGGCGCGCAGCAGGTC
>JAJAYS010000038.1 GCA_026786065.1 Polaromonas sp. | reverse complement strand
GACGGCGGCCAGCGGATTGCGCAGTTCGTGGGCCAGGGTCGCCAAAAATTCGTCCTTGCGGCTGTCTGCAAGGCGCAGTTCTTCGAGCAGCGTGCGAATGCGCTCCTCGGCCAGCTTGCGCTCGGTCACGTCCAGATTCGTCCCGACCATCCATTCGGCCTGCCCCGCCGCACTCTTGCGAACGGTTTCCGCTGCGTGGATGTGGCGGCATTTCCCGTCGTTACGGCGCTGAATGCGAAAGTCAAGGCTGCTGCTGCCGAGTTGGCGCACGGTGTCGCGCAAAGTTTCTTCCTGTGTATCGAGGTCTTCCGGGTGAACCGAGCCGCTCCAGTCGGTATATCGGACAAGGCCATCCGCCGTGGGCTCGATGCCGTAAATACGGAACATCTGGGCATCCCAGCGAACCATACCGGTGTTGAGGTTCCATTCCCAAACCCCGACGCCCGTCGCCTCGGTCGCCAGCCGCATGCGCTCTTCGCTGTCGCGCAGCGCCATTTCAGCCCGCTGGCGCGCGGTGATTTCGTGGAAGTAGCAGACCACGCCGTGCTGGCCGTCGGGCTGGGTGACGCGCTGCGTCTCCCAGTCAAAAGCCTGGTCCTCGCCGAGGTCAACGCGCCGCTCGTAAAAGGGCGGCGACACGTAGCGTTCACCGCTTGCCAGCGTGTGCCGGAAGATTGCCGTGACTTGCGCGCCGACCACCGGCCCCCACATGATCTCCAGGATTTCGGCGAAATCGCGGCCAATCAGCGGATGAATGCCTGCATAAACCGGTGCCGCCAGCGCATTCACCTGCTGCAGCCGAAACCCGACATCGACCACAATCATGCCGGTCGGCGCCTGCTCGAGCATCCTGGAAAATAGCCCGACGTTTTGGGCCAGCGCATCCTCAGCGCGTTTGCGCTCGGTCATGTCGCTGAAGACGATGCCGACTTTGCGGCTTTCCGGCCCGCCAATCCGGTGGGCATTTACCTCAAAGAAGCGCCCAATGGACTTGGCTTCGTTCTGAAAGCTCACCGGCTCGCCGCTCAGCGCGACCTTGCCGAGAATTTCAAACCAGGACGGCTCGAGGTCTGGCACCAGCTCGAGAACCCGGCGCCCCTTCGCGTCCTTTAGGCCGGTTTGGCTTTCAAATGCCGGATTGATTTCAAGAAAGCGGTAGTCACAGGGCCTGCCGGCAGCGTCGAAAAGCATTTCAACCAGGCAATAGCCCTCCTGCATAGTGTCGAAAAGACTGCGGTAGCGCGCTTCCTGCTCACGCAGCGCCTGCTGTACCAGTGTGCTTTCAGTGATGTCGCGGGAAACCGAAATCAGGCGTTCGGCAGCCCCGTCGCCTTGCCCGGCGCTGATCGGCGCGACGATCACGTCCCAACACTTCAGCGTGCCCTTGGCCGTCGGTGCAAACGCCTGGAATCGCGCAGTTTCGCCGCGCTTTGCCTTCTCCAGTGCCTCTATCGCCAGCCCAGCGTAGGGCTCCGGCAACAGGCTCCACCACGGCTGGCCGATCAACCGCGCGAAGTCGTCGATTTCCATCAGGCACTGGCCGTTGCTGTTCATGTATTGCAGCCGTCCCTCGCGGTCAAGCACCTTGGCGCAGTCCGGACTGTTCTCCAGCACGGTCCGGCTGAATGCCTCGCTGTCCCGCAGGGCCTGCTCCATCTGCCGGCGCTCAGTGATGTCCTGGATCACGCCTATGCTGTGCAGCGGCTGGCCTGCGGCGTCCCGCACCATCTGCACCGTCGCGCGCACCCAGCAGGTGGAGCCGTCCTTGCGGAGGTATCGCTTTTCAATGTCGTATGCGTCCAGGTTGCCGGAAAGCAGCAGATCGATTCGGGCCATGTCCGTCGCCAGATCGTCCGGGTGCGACAAGTCGGCGACTTTCATGCAGAGCAGCTCGTCCGCCGGATAGCCGGTGATCTTGCAAAACAACTGGTTGGCTCTGATGAAGCGCCCGCTGGTGTCGGCGTTGGCCATGCCCACGGGTGAGCGATCGAAAGTCAGGCGGTAAACCTCTTCGCTGCGCCTGAGGGTTTCCTCCGCATTTTTGTGCTCGCCAATGTCAAGCGCGTTACCGATGATCTGGCTGACCGCCCCAGCGGCATCGCGCGCGAAGACGGCGTCCCGGTTTTGAAACCAGCGCCAGCCTCCCGAACGCTCGCGCAGGCGGTACTCGAAGTCGGCGGTTTCATGATCGCTTAAGGTGCGCAGGCGCTGCCGGTGCGCCGCGAATCGCGGCAGATCGTCGGGGTGCATCAAGGCCGGCGCGAGCCCGGAGCCCATGGACTCGATGTCCCCGGTGCTGTAGCCGAGTAACGCCCCGATTTTTCGGTTGACGCAGGGTGTGGATTGCTCGTCGAGATCAAAAACTACAATCAGACCTGGCGTGACATCAGCGATGCGACCGAGAAGGTGTTCGCTTTTCTCCAGCTCATCCTGCGCCTGCAACAGCGCGGTGTTGTCCCCCGCAGGGCCGATGGCACTTTGTCGCAGCAGATCTGCGACCCGCAGATGGGCCAGTCGCAGTGACTCAAGCATGGCGGCGCTGGCTGAAGGTGGGCTTGGTGTCTGGTGTTTTCACGAGGGTCTCCAGCCACGCTAGTTACTGTGGCGAAATCAGTTTAGTACCTTCGTCCTGCAATGACGCGGCAGTCTGCCCCAGGGACCGTCTGCATAATCCTCGCGCGTCTGCAGCGGCCGGATCGGGAGGGGTTGCAGGGCTTCTTTTTGCAGCCAATAGCCGCGCTAAGGGCTCAGAAAAGCAACGCAGCAGACCGGCCGAGCCCGGCTGATCGCAGGCCACAGGGGGTTATGCAGAGGGCTCCCGGAGCCATGGCATGACGGCCGACCCGCTGGAGCAGCCGGTTCTGGGTACCCTGCTTGCAGCCCAGACCAACTGCCTGGCCACCGGTGACACCGCGCTGCTGGCGCTGGCTCCCCACTATCCGGTGGTGACGCCCGCGCAGTTCTGGCGGCCGCATGGCGGAACGCCATTCGCTATTATTTAAATAGCTGATTGCGCCCGTATTCCTTGGGCTTTAAGCCGTTTTGTCATTGAAAGTACGTCCCGGTCCTTGCTCAGCAGCAGGGCCTGGTGCGCCAGCGCGAGGTCGATGAACTTTTGGTCGTCGGGGTCGCTGCAGGTGAGGCTGGCCTTTGCGGGTGCCTGCGTGATTCGGGCGTGGCGGTCGAAAGCCGCGAGCACCGTGTCGGCCGTCAGTCGGTAAAAAACCAGGCGCGGAATCAGGCGCGGATAGGCCAGCACGCGTTCAAGTTCGTCGCGCATGGCCGGCGTGGCCAACCAGTCGAGTTTGCCGGTTTCCAGCCCCAGCCTGAGCGGCAGGGCCGCCGCATCGTTGAAGACGAACACATCGAGCACGATGTTGGTGTCTATGACGATGGCCTGCACAACCGCTTGCATGTTATTCGGCTCTCCTGCCGCGCGGGGAAGGGTCAGGGAGAGGGTAAGGGGGCTTGGACATTGAAAAAAACCTCGACGGAGCGCGGCGGGGGACCCTCACCCCTGCCCTCCCCCAAAAGGAGAGGGAGTAAGCGGGGAGCCTTTCGCCTGGCCTTCGCCAGAGGGAGTGGGGGAAAGGATGGGAGGCCTTGCCTCTAACCTTTCCCAACGGCAGAAAATTCGGGTCAGAGCACACGGTCGCTACGCGTCCGGTGATGCGACGCCAATTTTCCCGCGCGCCGAGCCGGCCACCATGTCGAAACGGAACAGCCGGCATTCGATCGGACCGTTCCACATCGGCACCCGGCGCGACTCTTTCAGCCGCATCTTGCCGGGCAATTTGAAGTCCGGCGTCAGGACGTGGGCGGTCCAGCCGGCGTAGTTCTTTTTCCAGTGTGCAGCAAGTTGCGGGAAGAAGTCGTCGGCGGTTTCGCCGGTGTCGGTCTGGGCCTGCTCGCGGCCGGAGTTGACGCTGCGGTCCCGCGCAGGTGCATAGCCCGAATCGTCCCGCTCATCGGCCGCCGGATTGCGTTCAAGCGTTTGCCGTGCAGCACCGGCATCGCGGCGCAGCGGCTGGCCGAACTCGTCTATGGCCTGCCCCTGGAACGACTGGGCGGGCCGATGCGCCGGCTGGCGTGCCTGGGACGGTACGCCGGCCACCCCGGCAACCTCGATGCGCTCGCCATACGGCGGGTTCACCAGCATCACGCCGCTTGGGGCGGGCGGCAGGCGCTGCAGCGCGTCACCGCCGCGAAACTGCACCGCATGCGCGACGCCGGCACGCTCGGCATTGCGTTCGGCGAAATCGACCATGCGGTGCGACACATCGCTGCCGAACACCGCCGCCGCCGGTTCGGTGATGGCGGCCTCGGCCTGGCCGCGCAGCCCATCCCAGACATGCGGCTGGAACGGCAGGTACTTTTGAAAGGCGAAGCGCCGCTGCAGGCCCGGCGCGATGTGGCAGGCGATCTGCGCGGCCTCGATGGCAATCGTGCCGGAGCCGCAGCACGGGTCGTACAGCGCCGCGCCGTCTTCAGGGTTCCAGCCGCTCGCGGCAATCATGGCGGCGGCCAGCGTTTCTTTCAGCGGCGCATCGCCTTTGTCTTCGCGCCAGCCGCGCTTGAACAGCGGCTCGCCCGAGGTGTCGATGTAGATCGTCACGCTGTCCACCGTCAGGTGCGCATAGACGCGCACGTCGGGCCAGCGGGTATCGACATCCGGGCGCACATCGAATTTGGCACGAAAGCGGTCGGCAATGGCGTCCTTGATCTTCAGCGCGGCGAAGTTCAGGCTGGTCAGCGGGCTGTGCTGCGCCGTGATCTCGACCTTGAAGCTCTGCCTGGGCGTAAACCAGATTTCCCAGGCGACTGCGGCTGCCGCGTTGTACAGGTCCTGCTCGCTGCGGTACTGGTTGTGCGCCAGCTCGATCAGCACCCGCTGGGCCAGCCGGCTGTGCAGGTTGAGCTGCAGGGCGTCGCGCCACGACGCCTGCAACTGCACGCCAGCGCGCCAGGCCTTGCCGTCAAAACCGGTAATGCGCTTGACTTCGGTGGCGAGCAGAGCCTCGACGCCAGCCGCGCAGGGCAAAAAAAGTTGCAATTGATTCATAGCGTTTTGCGCAGGTTCGCCGGGGCGATGCGCAGCGCTTCGCGGTATTTGGCGACGGTGCGGCGGGCGCATTCGATGCCCTGCTCCTTGAGCATTTCCGATATCTGGTTGTCGCTGAGCGGCTTGGCCAGACTCTCCGACGCGACGAACTGTTTAATCAGCGCTCGCACCGCCGTGCTCGATGCGTTGCCTCCGGTTTCGGTGCCCAGCGCCGAGCCGAAAAAGTACTTCAGCTCGAAGGTGCCGAACGGCGTGCTCATGTACTTGGCCGTCGTGACGCGCGAAATCGTCGATTCATGCAACCCAAGTTCATCGGCAATTTCACGCAGCACCAACGGCCGCATAGCAAGTTCGCCGTGCGTGAAGAAATTTTTCTGGCGCTCGACGATGGCGGTGCTGACCCGCAAGATGGTGTCAAAGCGCTGCTGAATGTTTTTGATGAACCAGCGCGCCTCCTGCAGCCGCTGGGTCAGCGCCGGCCCGCCGGAGCCCTTGTTTTGCTTCAGCGCGCTGGCGTAAATGTCGTGCACCCGCAGGCGCGGCATGACTTCACGGTTCAGCGTGACCTTGAAGCCGCGCCCGGACTTCACCACCAGCACGTCCGGCACGACCACGTTGCGCTCGACGTTGACGAAGCGCCGGCCCGGCTTTGGGTCGAGCCGGCCGATCAGCCCAATCGCGCTCTTGACGACCGCTTCGGTACAGCGGCACAGATAGGCCAGACGCCTGACGTCGCGCCGCGCCAGCAGTTCCAGCGGCTGCTTGCAGATCGCCAGCGCAGCGCGCGCCTCAGGGCCGTCGCGGCTTTCCTGCAACTGCAAGCTCAGGCATTCGGCCAGGTTGCGCGCACCGACGCCAAGCGGCTCCATGTTGTGCAGCAATTGCAGCGCCATCGCAAAACGCTGTTCCAGCTCTTCAACATCATCAAGATGCTCGGCGCGCGACCCCGCCAGCGCTTCGGCCAGGTCGGCGAGTGCGTCTTCAAGGTAGCCGTCGTCGTTTAGCGACTCGATCAGGAAATGCAGCGCGGCGCGGTCCAGGTCCGACAGCCGCAGCCCAAGCGCCTGCCGGTGCAGGTGCGCCTGCAGCGTCTCATGGTCACGCGCCAGATCGGACGCATCGGCATCGCCGTCATCGAGATTGTTCTTGCGCGGCGCGGCCTCACCACCCCATTCACCGTCGTCGGGCGCGGTGTCCACGCTGCCGTCGCCGTCCCAGCTTTCTTCGAGCTTGGGCTCGGAAGTCGCCTCGCTGGTTTCAGCTTCGTTCGGGCTTGCGGCGGCGGTCGGCTCGGCGCTTCCTGCGGCACCGTTCGGAACAAATTCGACCTCGGCGCTGTCCGGGCTTTCCTGCGCCTCGGTGCTGACCGGCGTGTCGGCTTGTGCCAGCCCGAATTCTTCGCGCACCGCGCTGTCGTCGGCCACGTCGAGAAACGGATTTTCGTCGAGCATCTGCTCGATTTCCTGGCTCAATTCCAGCGTCGAAAGTTGCAGCAGCCGAATCGACTGTTGCAGCTGCGGCGTCAGCGCCAGATGCTGCGAGACGCGAAGTGACAGGCCTTGTTTCATCACATTTTGAAGTGCTCGCCCAGGTACACCCGGCGTACCTCGGCGTTTTCGACGATTTCGGCTGGCGTGCCGCTGGCCAGCACATGGCCTTCGCTGATGATGTAGGCGTGGTCGCAAATGCCCAGCGTCTCGCGCACGTTGTGGTCGGTGATCAGCACGCCAATGCCGCGCGATTTCAGGAAGCCGATGATGCGCTGGATCTCGATGACGGCGATCGGGTCTATGCCCGCGAACGGTTCGTCCAGCAGGATGAAGCGCGGCTGCGTGGCCAGTGCGCGGGCGATCTCGACGCGCCGGCGCTCGCCGCCCGAAAGTGCTATCGCCGGCGAATCCCGCAGGTGATCGACGCGCAAATCGCGCAGCAGCCCGTCGAGCCGGCTTTGCGACTCGCCTTTGGAAAGCGGCTTGCCGTCGGCATCGCGCTGCAGCTCAAGCACGGCGCGCACGTTTTCTTCCACCGTCAGCTTGCGGAAGATCGACGCCTCCTGCGGCAGATAGCTCAGCCCGAGGCGGGCGCGCCGGTGAATCGGCATGCGCTCGACCGCCTGGCCGTCAATGGCAATGTGCCCGGCGTCGGCCCGGACCAGCCCGACGATCATGTAGAACGAGGTGGTTTTGCCAGCACCGTTGGGGCCGAGCAGGCCGACGACCTCGCCTTTTTGCACCGACAGCGACACGTCCCGCACGACCTGGCGCTTGCCATAGGATTTTTTCAGGCCCTGCGCGACCAGCCGGCTGACCGGCGTTGGCCCGGATGAAGGCGTCCGTTCGGGCGCGGGCGTCTCAGTCTCAGCCGGTACGCCCAAGGCTGCCAGGTCATTCATTGGGCCAGCGCCGGACTGGGCCGCAGCACCGGCGCGCTTCCCGCAGCCGGTGCGGCGGGTGCGGGGCCGGCCGCCGGAGCAGAAACGGGCGAACGCGGCGACAGCATGGCCCGGATGCGTCCGCTCGGGTTGGCTGCCGAGCGGTTCTGCGCGCCGCCATCGACCATGAAGACGTCGGTGGTGTTGTCGTAGGTGATGACCGCACCGGTGGTTTCGTCGAGCAGGGTCGCCCCGCCCAATCGGCGCACCAAACCCCGCCCGCGGCAAGTCACCACATCCGTCCGGCTGTAGCAAAAGCATAGGTAACCTTCGCCATGG
>JAJAYS010000037.1 GCA_026786065.1 Polaromonas sp. | reverse complement strand
TCAAGCGCCAGCTCGTCGCTGGCGCTTGATGCGCCCGGCCTCAGCGGACAGTGCCGCATCAACGTCGCGTCCGGCTCGTCCGTCAAGGCCGACCCGGCCTCGGCAAGCTGCCCGGTGTGCTCAGTTTGCAGTCGCTGCAGCGCCGGCTGACGCCCGACTCCCGCGACGTGTTCCCGGAGGGCTTCGTGTTCGACTTCGCGCGGCGACTGTCGCGGGGCTGGCGAGACGGCAGCTGGCGCGACAAAACCCGAGCACTGAGCACGCGCTTGGCCCAACATAAAAATAGCGTTTTTAGCCAAATGATACGGGCGTGAAAAGCTCTGTTTTTTATAGCAACCGGCGCGGCCGCATCGCTGCGCAGCCGGTGGCGGCCGGGCGCTTAAATGCAGTTCGCGGGAACGCCCGACCCTGCCGTGTCGCGGGTCCAGCGCTAATGATTACCGGGGCCGGAGACCGCTCAGACCGGGCGTGACGGCCGGCGCCGGCCCGACGCTGCGCCTGACACTGGAGGACGCGGGGCAACGGGCTGATCCGGTATTATTTTCTGGACTGCGGCGCTTGAATGGCATCGGTAGAAGCGATCCGGCTCCAGGGGCTTCCACCCGCTGGCAAGCCGCGCAGCACGCTCAGGTCTGGCTTAGCAGCGCCAGCAGCCTGGCCGGATCGACCGGCTTCTCGAGGTGGTAATCGAATCCGGCCGCCTTCGATTGTTCCCAGTCTTGCGGCTGACCGTAACCGGTCAGGGCAAACCCAGAATCGACTGAAATGCGTCGTTGTAGATTTGAATAAGCCTTGGACCCCGCAGCAACAAGGTCGGCAGCGGTGATTCAAGCGCCGTCGTGACGGCGACGCGCAGACTGGCCGGCCACTGGGAACTGGGGCCGAGAGGGGTTTGCGACCAATCGGCGTCGCGGATCGCTTCTGCCATCCCACCGCCCTGCGGCGGCCAGCCGACTGGAGAGTGAATCGAAAAATTGCTTGCCACTTTGGATCGCCGTTCGGGGGTACTGTAGCAGCACCACCTGAGCGCCTGTGTGGCGTGCCGTTTGCGCCCGCATCGACACGGGCTCTTTTGGCGGGCCCGCGACCGCATTGCCCGCGGGCGTGGTGTCCGCCCGCGGACTTCACGCCGCTGCGGCGTCACGCCCACCGGTTAAAAGTGAAGCAGCTGTTTGGCGTGCAAGATGGGCAACCCACTACCGAAAGAGTCAAACCATGCCAGAACAAGTCGACTACTTGATCATCGGCGGCGGCATCGCTGCTGCTTCGGTCGGCTACTGGCTGGCGCCGCATGGGCGCGTGCTGGTGCTGGAGCGGGAGTCGCAACCGGGCTACCACTCGACTGGCCGCTCGGCCGCGCTGTTCATGGAAAGCTACGGCACGTCCCAGGTGCGTGCGCTGACCCTCGCCAGCCGCGCTTTCTTTCAAAACCCGCCCGAAGGCTTCAGTGACCATCCGCTTATCTCCGCGCGGGGCGCGATGATGGTCGCCACCCACGGGGAAGACGCGCTTCTTGCAGAGCAGTGGGACATCTTTCGCAGCGTTACGCCCGATGCGCGTTTGCTTGACAGCGCCGAGGCCTGCGCGCTGGTGCCGGTGCTCCGCCCCGAGAAGGTGCTGGGTGCGGTGCTGGAGCCGGAGGCCGCCGACATGGACGTGCATGCCATCCACCAAGGCTTTCTGCGCGGCCTGCGGCAAACCGGCGGCAAGGTGGTCTGCAACGCCGGGGTCACCTCGCTGGTGCGCCAGCGCGGCCAATGGCAGGTGCAGGCGGGCGGCGAGACCTACGCTGCGCCGGTGGTGCTCAATGCGGCCGGCGCGTGGGCCGATGTCGTGGCTGCGCTGGCGGGTGTCCGGCCCATCGGCCTGGAGCCGCGCCGCCGCTCGGCCTTTATCTTCGCGCCGCCGCAGGGCATCCAGACGGCCGCCTGGCCGCTGACGGCCGGCATCAATGAAGGCTGGTACTTCAAGCCCGACGCCGGCATGCTGCTGGGCTCGCCGGCCAATGCCGATCCGGTCGCGCCGGAGGACGTCCAGCCCGAGGAGCTGGACATCGCCACGGCCATCCACCGCATCGAAGAAATGACCACCCTCACCATCCGCCGCCCCACACGCACCTGGGCGGGCCTGCGCTCGTTCGTGGCCGACGGCGATCTGGTGGGCGGTTTTGACCTTAAGGCGCCAGGGTTCTTCTGGGTGGCGGCCCAGGGCGGTTACGGCATCCAGACTTCGGCGGCGATGGGCGAGGCCTGCGCCGCCCTGGTGCGCGGCCTGCCGCTGCCCGAATGCATCGCCGGTTTCGGCCTGAGCGAAGCCATGCTGTCGCCAGCGCGCCTGCCGATGCCCCGCAGCGTTGACAGCGACATCGATTCCGGCAAACTCGGCGGCTGACGCTTCGGCGCCGACCGGTTTTCAGGCAGGCACCGGGCCTTTGGCAGCAGGGCGCCGCGCAAAGCCCGAAGCGCACATTCTTAAGAAAATTATGGCATTCACCCAGCAAATACGCGCGCAAGCAGCTCTGTCTTTGATAGCAACTGCGGCGTTGACCCACGGTTTGGACGCGGCGCAAGCGGCGCGGCAGGCGGGCCCATGAAGGTCGCCGCGATCCAAATGGTCTCAAGCACCGACGTGCCGCGCAACCTGCAGGCGGCCGGGCGGCTGCTGGCCGAGGCAGCGGCGGCCGGCGCCGAGCTGGCGGTGTTGCCGGAATACTTCTGCATCATGGGCCGCGCCGATACCGACAAGCTCGCGGTTGCCGAGTCGCCGGGTGCCGGTCCGATTCAGGACTTTCTGGCCGATGCCGCCAGCCGGCTCGGGCTGTGGATCGTCGGCGGCACGCTGCCGCTGGCAAGCAGCGACCCCGAGCGGGTGCGTAACAGCTGCACCGCCTGGTCACCCGCCGGCGTGTGCGTTGCGCGTTACGACAAGATCCATCTGTTCCGCTTTGACGACGGCAGCCGGCAGTACGACGAAACCCGCAGCATCGAGCCGGGCCGCGAGCCGCAGCGTTTCGTCATGACCTCGAAGGCAGGCCAGCGCATCACGGTGGCCTTAAGCGTCTGCTACGACCTGCGCTTTCCCGAGCTGTACCGCGCGCTGGCGGCTGACCTTCTGGTGGTGCCCAGTGCCTTTACCTACCCGACCGGGCAGGCGCACTGGGAGGTTCTACTGCGGGCCAGAGCCATCGAAAATCTGGCGGCGGTAGTGGCGCCGGCGCAGGGCGGCCTGCACGAGAACGGCCGGCGCACCTGGGGTCACAGTCTGGTGGTGGATGCCTGGGGCGGCATTCTGGCGCAGCAGGCCGAAGGCGAAGGCGTGGTGCTGGCCGAGATCGATGCGGCGCGGCAGGCCGCTTTGCGCCGCCAGCTGCCGGTGCTTGACCACCGGGTTTTATAGAGTGCCGGTATGCGGGTTTTTTCCGGCTCCGCCAATGCAGCGCGGCGCGGCGCGCCGCGGGGTTATTTTTTGTCTTCGTCTGATGGCTCGGCCGGGGGTTGCACCGCATCCGGCAGTTCACCTTTTTTCCGACCCGAGAACATCGTCCACCACACAATGAACAGCAACAGCACCAGGGCCAGCAGGGCTTCGAGTAACAGCAAAATCATCGGGCGTCTCGGGTGGGGGTCAGGGACGGCGGCCAGGCCGGTCAGGCGTTGGTCGATTATCGCTACGGCGCTGCTGCTGGCGGCCTGCGGCAGCGCGCCGCGCCAGCCGGCCGAGCCGCCCGAGGTCCCGCGCACTGCGCTGCCAGCCGGCCCAGCCGCCGTCGGGCCCGCTGCGCCCGCTGTGCCGACGGCCGACGACCCCGTGCCCGGCGCGCTGGTGCCCGGCACGCTGGTGCCCGGCACGCTGGCGCAGGCCAAGAGCCGCTGGGTGCCGGTGCGCTGGTCCGAGCTGCCAGGCTTCGATGGCGATGCGCTGCACGAAGCCTGGAACGCCTGGCTGCAAAGCTGTGAGCGGCCCGGCCCGGTGTTTGCGCCGCTGTGCGGTGAGGTGCGGCGCCTGAGCATCGTCAGCGGCAGCGAGCAGCGCGCCTGGATGGCGGCGCGGCTGCAGCCCTACCGCGTCGAAAGTCCCCAAGGCTCACCCGATGGCCTGCTGACCAGCTACTACGAACCGGTGCTAAAAGCCAGCCGGCAGCCGTCGGCGGCGTTCGGCGTGCCGCTGTATAAGGCGCCTGCGTTGCTCAGCAGCCGCAAGCCGTGGTTTTCGCGGCAGGAAATCGACACGCTGCCCGAAGCGCGCAGCGCGCTGGCCGGCCGCGAGATCGCCTATCTGGCCGACCCGATCGACGCGCTGCTGCTGCACATCCAGGGCTCGGGCCGGCTGGTGGTCACCGAGCCCGACGGCGCCGAGCGGCTGGTGCGGGTGGCTTTTGCCGGCTCCAACGACCAGCCCTACCGCAGCGTCAACCAGTGGTTGCTGTCGCAGGGCGTCAGCAAGATCAACCCCTGGCCTGACGCGACCAAGGCCTGGGCGGTGCAGAACCCGCAGCGCGTCAATCAGCTGCTCTGGAGCAATCCGCGCTACATCTTTTTTCGTGAAGAGGCGCTGACTGCGGACAACGTCGGGCTCGGCCCCAGGGGTGCCCAGGGCGTGCCGCTGACGCCGGGCCGCTCGATCGCCGTCGATCCGGCCAGCATCCCCTACGGCACGCCGGTTTGGCTGGCGTCCAGCGGGCCTGCGGCGACGCTGCAAAAACTGGTGCTGGCGCAGGATACCGGCAGCGCCATCGTCGGCGCGGTCCGGGCCGACTACTTTGCCGGCACTGGGGCCGGGGCCGGGCTGCTGGCTGCCGCCGTCAACCAGCCGCTGCGGCTGTGGGTGCTGTGGCCGAAATGAGCGGCTGAAAATGGCCCACGACTTTAGGCTTTAGTCACAACCGCAAGGAGGACGCCCGATGACGCTGCTTCGACTTCAATCCGCGCTGCGGCCAGCGACCGCGCAGGCGCTGGCGCTGGCTCCCGCGCCTGCGCACACCCACACCCACACCCACACGC
>JAJAYS010000036.1 GCA_026786065.1 Polaromonas sp. | reverse complement strand
CGAGCCGAATCTGCTCAGCGTGATCCTGGCGATTGAAAATTCGGCGAAACCGGTGGTCGCAGCGCTCCATTCGATCTGCATGGGCGGTGGACTGGAGCTGGCGCTCGGTTGCCACTACCGCATCGCCGCGCCCGACTGCAGCGTCGCCTTGCCCGAAGTCAAGCTCGGGCTGCTGCCAGGTGCGGGCGGCACGCAACGCCTGCCGCGCGCGCTGGGTGTGGAGCCGGCCCTCAATATGATTGTCAGCGGAGAGCCGGTCAAAAGCGAAGTGCTCGCGCAGATTCCCGGTCAGAAGCTGTTCGACCGGATTGCGGAATCGGCCGATGCGCTGCCTGATGAAGCGCTCGCCTTTGCACAGTCCATCGCCGACACCCGACCGCTGCCGCTGGTGCGAAACCTGCCTTGCAAGCACCCCAACGGAGACGCGTATTTCCAGTTCGCCCGCAACATGGTCAAAGGCATTGCAAAAAACTTGCCGGCCCCGTTGAAATGCGTCGATGCGGTTGAGGCCGCGACCAGGCGCCGCTTCGACGAAGGCATGGCTTTCGAGCGCGAGCTGTTCACCAACCTGATGCTAACGCCCGAAAGCCGGGCGCTGCGGCATCTGTTCATGGCCGAGCGTGCGGCCAGCAAGATTCCCGACGTGCCGGCTGATACCCCGCAGCGCGAGATCAAATCGATTGCGGTGATCGGCGCCGGCACCATGGGGGGCGGCATCGCGATGAATTTTTTGAATGCCGGCATTCCGGTCAAGATGCTGGAGACGAAGCAAGACGCGCTGGATCGCGGCTTGGCTACGATCCGCAAAAATTACGAATCGCAGGTCCAGAAGGGCAAGCTCAAGCAGGCCAAATACGACGAGCGCATGGCGCTGCTCAGCACCACCTTGAGCTACGACGACCTGAAAGACGCCGATATGGTGATCGAGGCGGTGTTTGAAGAGATTGGCGTCAAGGAGCAGGTCTTTAAAGAGCTGGACCGCGTGATGAAGCCCGGTGCCATCCTCGCATCAAACACTTCAACGCTGGACATGAACCGGATCGCCGGCTTCACGGCGCGGCCGCAGGACGTGATTGGCACGCACTTCTTCAGCCCGGCCAATGTGATGAAGCTGCTCGAAGTAGTGCGGGCGGAGAAAACCGGCAAAGATGTGCTGGCCACCGTGATGGCGCTGGGCAAGAAAATCCGCAAGACGGCCGTGGTGTCGGGCGTTTGCGACGGCTTCATCGGCAACCGCATGATCGAGCAATACAGCCGCCAGGCCGGCTTTCTGCTTGAAGAAGGCTGTACCCCCGAGCAGGTGGACAAAGCGGTCGAACGCTTTGGTTTCGCAATGGGTCCGTTCCGTATGGGCGATCTGGCTGGCAACGACATCGGCTGGGCGATCCGCAAGAGGCGCTATCAGGAAAAGCCCGACATGAAATACAGCAAGACCGCCGATTTGCTGTGCGATCTCGGGCGCTTCGGCCAGAAGACCGGAGCCGGCTGGTACGACTACCTGCCGGGCAAGCGCGACGCGATTGCTTCACCGCGGGTGGTCGGGATGATCGACAAGCACCGCGAGAGCCTGGGCATAGCGCCGCGCAAGATTGCCGATGAGGAAATCGTGCAGCGCCTGGTGTTCTCGCTGGTCAACGAGGGCGCCCGCATTCTTGAAGACGGCATCGCATCCAAAGCGAGCGACATCGACATGGTGTACTTAACCGGCTACGGCTTTCCGATGCATCGCGGGGGGCCGATGCTGTATGCCGACCAGGTCGGTCTGTTCAACGTCGTCCAGGCCATGCAGCGCTTTGCGTTTAACCCGCTCGACGACGCGGCTTTCTGGCAGCCCGCGCCGCTGCTCGCCCGTCTGGCCGCAGAAAGCAAAACCTTCAACTGACCTCGCTCGCCGCGATATCTACAACTGTTTCCGGAGAGTTTCATGACTGCAGCCCTGATCGTTTCAACCGCCCGCACGCCGCTTGCCAAAAGCTGGAAGGGCTCATTCAACATGACGCACGGCGCGACGCTGGGTGGCCATGCGGTCGAGCATGCGCTGCAGCGCGCAGGCCTGGATGCCGCCGAGGTCGATGACGTGATCATCGGCTGCGCGACGCCCGAAGGCGCGACCGGCTCCAACATTGCGCGCCAGATCGCGCTGCGCGCCGGCTGTCCGGTTACGGTCTCGGGCATGACGGTCAACCGCTTTTGCTCGTCGGGTCTGCAGACCATTGCGCTGGCGGCCCAGCGCATTGTCGCGGGCGAGGCCGACATTTACGTGGCCGGTGGTGTAGAAAGCATTTCCTGCGTGCAGCAGGAAGCCAACACGCACATGCTGCAAGAGGGCTGGCTGCTCAAAAACAAGCCCGAGATCTACTGGAACATGTTGCAAACCGCCGAGCAGGTGGCCAAGCGCTACGGCATCTCGCGCGAGCGCATGGACGAGTACGGTGCCGGCAGCCAGCAAAAGGCCACGGCCGCGCTGGAGGCCGGGCGCTTCGACGCTGAAATCGCGCCCATCACCGTGACGGCGGGCTTTGTTCATCCGGTCATGGGTTTGACCAGCAGACAAGTGACCGTCAGCAAGGACGAGGGTATTCGGGCCGGCACCACCAAAGAAGGCATCAGCGGCATCAAGCCGGCGATTCCCGGCGGCGTCATTTCGGCGGGCAACGCCAGCCAGTTTTCTGACGGCGGCGGCGCGATCGTGATGATGGACGAAACCGTCGCGGCCCGGAAGAACCTCAAACCGCTGGGCCGCTTCCTCGGCTTTGCAGTGGCCGGTTGCGAGCCCGACGAAATGGGCAT
>JAJAYS010000035.1 GCA_026786065.1 Polaromonas sp. | reverse complement strand
GGATGGGAGCGCGCGACGCTCGAAAAACTGGTCTTCGCCTCGCTCAATGAGCAAAAGGCGACGCGGCGCTGGAAAACCTTTGTTCGCCTGTCGTGGTTGCTCTTTTTCATCGTTCTGGTCTGGCTGGTCTTGCACCGGGGGTCGCCTACGGTGGCCACATCGGTTGAGCACACGGCGGTGGTCGAGATAAAGGGCGAGATTGCCGACGGCGCCGACGCCAGCGCTGAATTCGTCAACGCCGCACTGCTGGCAGCCTTCGAAGATCCGGGCGCGAAAGCGGTCGTGCTGTTGATTAATTCCCCGGGTGGCAGCCCGGTGCAAGCCGGGTTGATGAACGACGAGATCCTGCGGCTAAAGGCCAAGCACAAGAAGCCGGTGTATGCAGTGGTCGAAGAAAGCTGCGCGTCGGCGGCCTATTACATTGCCGTGGCCGCAGACCGGATTTACGTCGATAAGGCCAGCATCGTAGGCAGCATCGGCGTACTGATGGATGGCTACGGCTTCACTGGCCTGATGGAAAAGCTCGGTGTGGAACGCCGGCTAATCACCGCCGGCGACAACAAGGGCTTCCTGGACCCGTTCAGCCCGATGAGCGACAAGCAGCGGGATTTTGCGCAGACCATGCTGGCGCAGATCCACCAGCAATTTATCGCAGTCGTTAAAGCCGGGCGTGGCACGCGGTTGAAGGAAACGCCCGAGATGTTCAGCGGGCTGTTCTGGAGCGGCCAGCAGGCGGTTGATCTTGGATTGGCCGACCAGCTCGGAAATCTTCATTACGTCGCCCGCGAAGTCGTCAAGGCCGAAGAAATCGTCGACTACACCCGGCGCGACAACGTGGCCGAGCGTCTGGCCAAGCGCTTCGGTGCGGCGATGGGTGAAGGCGCGGTGCGCGCGCTGAAAGCGGCACCGACCATCCGCTAAAAAAGCCTGCAAGTCCGCTGAAAGATCGAGAAAGCCCGCCCGTCGCGGGGTTTTTTGTGCCGTTTCTCTGGTCAGCGGCCAATGCCGAAAACGCAAGGCAGGTTCATCGGCGCGGTAACGATTTTTTGGCGCCACTGGCTGACCGCCATGCTGCGCGACCAGCCGGCTTCCAGCGTCAACCCCACACTGAGCGACAGGCGGGTCGGGCCGGCGAGCGACTGTAGCAGCGCCTGAAATAGCGCGTTATTGCGGTAAGGCACCTCGATGAACAGCTGGCTTTGTCCGGTTTTCAAGGCCAGCGCCTCAAGCTCCCGAATGCGTGCGGTGCGCCCGCCCGCGTCCTGCGGAAGGTAGCCAACGAACGCAAAGCTCTGCCCGTTCAGGCCGCTCGACGCCAAGGCCAGCATCAGCGAAATCGGGCCACTGAGGGCGACCACCGGAATGTCGAGTTCGTGCGCCGCACGCACCACGGAGGAACCCGGGTCGGCAATCGCCGGCATACCGGCCTCGCTGACCAGGCCCATGTCATGGCCCTGCAGTGCGGCGGAGAGCAGCGGCCGGGCGTCGAAGTTCGACATGTGGTCGCCTTTTTTGTGCACCTCGCGCGGTAACTCCTCGATTTCGATGCCTTGCATCGCTTGAACGAGCGGCACGATTTCGGCCACGCGGTTCAGATAAGCCCGTGTGCTTTTGGCGTTTTCGCAGACCCAGTGCGCCAGCCGTGCGGCCACTTCGAGTGTGGCCATTGGCAGGGCGCTTTGCAGTGGCGCCTGCGTGTCGCAGCCGAAGTCGAGCGGTGCGGGGACGAGATACAGGGTTCCAGGCCGAGGTTTCATGGGAGGGCTGCCGGCGCAGTGGCGAACAGATTGACTCCGGCGGAGCGGAGCAGGGTGCAGGTGCGGATCAGCGGCAGGCCGATCAGCGCGGTCGGGTCGTCGCTGTCGATGGCGCTGAGCAGGGCGATGCCCAGCCCTTCGCTTTTGGCGCTGCCTGCGCAGTCGTAGGGCTGCTCGGTGCGCAAATAATGCTCAATTTCGGCATCGTCCAATTCGCGGAACTGCACCCGCACCGTAGCCATGCTGCTGGCTTCAAAGCGGCTTTCCAGGCACACCACCGAAACGGCGGTATGAAAAATCACGCTTTGCCCGCGCATCTGCCGGAGTTGCTCCGCGGCGCGGGCATGGTTGCCCGGTTTTCCAAGAGGCGAACCGTAAAGGTCGGCCACCTGATCCGAGCCGATCACAACAGCCTGCGGAAACCGGCTGGCAACCTCGCGTGCCTTGCCCAGCGCCAGACGCTCCGCCAGGGCCGATGGTGCCTCGTGTTGGATCGCGGTCTCATCCACCGTTGGCGGCTGGACTGAAAACGGCAGGCGCAACCGCATCAGCAGGTCGCGGCGGTACACCGAGCTGGAGGCCAGAATCAGCGGGCGCCCGGAGCCGGGCGCCGGGACATGGCGTGGGTGAAGGGGCGTTTGGGCGCGCGCGGCAGGGGCTTGCATGAAGCGATTCTCTTACACTCAGGCGATGACGAACGCTGATCTAGCCAGCCACGTGAGCATCCAGGCGCTCGCCGAAAGCGGCGCGCCCCTCTCGGGGAGGTTTCCGCTACAAAAAATGGGACGTCTTGCGCCCGAAACCGCTGGATTAAAGGCCGACTCGGCTGTCGAATACAGTCTGATGGCCGAATTACGTCCCGGTGCCGAGGGAGGCATGGACTTGTGGCTGCATCTGCAGGCCACCGCCACGGTGTCGCTGTGTTGTCAGCGTTGTCTTGGCGAGGTTGGAATACCGATCTCGCTGGACCGGTGGTACCGCTTTGTGGAGACCGAGGACGTTGCCATGGCGCAGGATGACGCTGCCGAAGAGGATTTGCTGGTGCTGGAACCGAAGTTTGATGTGCTGGCGTTGTTGGAGGACGAGCTGCTAATGGCCTTGCCTGTGGTGCCAATGCACGAGCACTGTCCGGGCCAGATGGCGCAACTGCCCGGCGAAGGGCAGGGGGATTCGGTTGAGGTGGAGCGTCCGAATCCGTTCGCCGTGCTGGCCAGACTCAAAAAGTAGTTATTCCAGGCAACGCTGCACCAAGCTATACTCATGGGCTTCGCGTCCAGACAGCCATTGGATCAGTTCAGGCTTTCGCCTTCGGCCTCCTATCGCTGGTTCGCCTCTCGTTCAATTTAAACCGATCCCACGTTCACCAGGAGCGAATCATGGCTGTACAGCAAAACAAAAAATCCCCTTCCAAGCGCGGCATGCACCGTTCGCACAATGCCTTGACGGTGCCAGGCATTGCGGTCGAATCCACCACCGGCGAAATACATCTGCGTCATCACATCAGCCCAACCGGGTTTTACCGTGGCCGCAAGGTGATCAAGACCAAATCCGAAGCCTGATCCGGTACTTCGAGCATTGGCCCGCACTGACACTGCGGGCCTTTCTTTTTGTATTAACACGCATGTTGACTGAACAGGTCGCCCCATGATTTCGATCGCGGTCGATGCAATGGGGGGCGACTTCGGACCGGCAATCACGCTGCCGGCCTGCCTGGTTTTCTTGCGCGGCCATCCCGACTGCGAGTTGGTGGTCGTGGGCCAGACGCATGTACTCGTGGAGCATGCTCTCCATGCACAGTTGCTGGCCAGTGGCCGTTGCAGGTTTGTAGCCGCAACCGAGGTCGTCACCATGGACGACCCAATTGAAATAGCGCTCCGGCGCAAAAAAGACTCGTCGATGCGCGTTGCCATGGCGCAAGTCCGGGACGGCCATGCCCACGCGGCCTTGTCCGCCGGCAATACCGGTGCGCTGATGGCCATTGCCCGCTTTGTTCTCAAGACGATGGAGGGCATAGACCGGCCTGCTATCGCCACCCAATTGCCCAACGCGGTGGGCGGCGCCACGACGGTGCTGGATCTGGGGGCCAATGTCGATTGCACCGCGCACCACCTGCTGCAGTTTGCCGTTATGGGTTCAGCCCTGGTCACTGCCATCTCGGGCAATGCCAGCCCCAGCGTTGGGTTGCTCAACATTGGCGAAGAGGCCATTAAAGGCAGCGAGGTGATCAAAAAGGCGAGCGAATTGCTACGGTCCGCGGCGGCGTCCGGCGATCTCAACTTTGTAGGTAATGTCGAGGGTAATGATATTTTCAAAGGGACAACCGACATCGTGGTCTGCGACGGTTTCGTAGGCAACGTGGCGTTAAAGGCGACTGAAGGATTGGCTGCCATGATTGGTGGTTTTATCAAGGCGGAGTTTTCCCGCAACATCTTCACGAAATTTGCCGCCATCGTCGCTTATCCCGTACTAACCGCCTTTAAAAAACGCGTTGACCACAGGCGCTACAACGGTGCGGCGCTACTTGGGTTGCGCGGATTAGTGTTCAAGAGTCATGGCTCGGCAGATGCATTCGCGTTCGAGCGGGCGTTGAGCCGCGCTTATGATGCGGCACGCAACGGTCTTCTTGACCGGGTGCGCGAACGCATCGCGCACGCGGCCGGGATGCTCACTTCTGTTCAGCAGGAAGGCGGTTCAACTGCCGAATCGGCCTCGCTCACGTCCCCAGCGCCGTTGGATGCCTCGCCAAAGCCACTTTCTGCTCATTAATCTGACCCATGGCCCGCTATTCCAGAATTACAGGCACCGGCAGTTATCTGCCGCCTGACCGGATCACCAACGACCAGTTGGCGGCCCGGCTGGCTGAGTGCGGGGTCGAGACGTCGGACGCCTGGATTTTTGCGCGCACTGGTATACGGGCGCGCCATTTCGCTGCTCCTGACGTAGCCAGCAGCGATCTGGCCAGCGAGGCTGCCCGGCGTGCGCTGGATGCAGCTGGCTTGATGCCTTCTTCCATCGACCTGATCATCGTTGCCACCTCGACGCCCGACATGATTTTCCCCTCCGTTGCCTGCATCGTGCAGGACAAGCTGGGAATCCACGGCTGCGCGGCCTTCGACTTGCAGGCCGTCTGCAGCGGTTTTGTCTATGCGTTGACGGTTGCCGACGCCATGATCAAAAGCGGTTCGGCCTCTCGGGCGCTGGTTATCGGTGCTGAAGTGTTCTCGCGTATTCTCGATTTTTCGGACCGGACGACCTGCGTACTCTTTGGCGACGGCGCCGGTGCCGTCGTTCTCGAGGCGTCAGACAAGCCTGGCCTTCTGGCCAGTGACCTGCATGCTGATGGCAAGCACGTCGGGATATTGTGCGTGCCAGGTCACGTGTCCGGCGGCGGGGTTCTGGGGCGCGCCTTGCTCACGATGGATGGCAAAGCCGTTTTCAAGCTGGCAGTGAGCGTGCTTGAGAGTTCTGCCCGGACGGTTTTGCAGAAAGCCGAATTGAGCGAGGCCGACATTGACTGGCTGATTCCCCACCAGGCCAATATCCGGATCATGGAAAGCACCGCAAGAAAATTGAATGTTCCGCTTGACAAACTGGTGGTCACCGTCGATGAACACGGCAACACTTCGGCGGCATCGATTCCGCTCGCGCTGGATGTTGCGGTGCGGGGCGGCAAGGTCCGCTTGGGCGATACCGTTCTGCTTGAAGGTGTGGGCGGCGGCTTCACCTGGGGCGCGATTCTCCTGGACTTTTGATGTTCTCCCGAATCCTGCGGTTTAGAGTCTTCGCCAGTAGCGCTTGCCCGAAACTGCTGCATCCACCGGAGCGCCTAATTTGATATCTTTTGCATTTGTTTTCCCCGGTCAGGGCTCTCAGTCCGTTGGCATGCTCAATGGGTGGAGGGCGCATCCCGCGGTGCTTGAAACACTGGCCGAAGCATCTGAGGCGTTGGGTGAAGACATGGGTCGTTTAATTGAAGACGGCCCCGCCGACCGGCTTGCCCTGACCACCAACACCCAACCCGTAATGCTCATCGCGGGGGTTGCTGCATTTCGAGTCTGGATGGCCGAAACGGGTGTTGCACCTGAAGTGGTTGCAGGGCATTCGCTGGGAGAGTACTCGGCGCTGGTGGCTGCCGGCGCCCTGACGCTGGCGGACGCCGCACCGCTGGTCCGGCTGCGCTCGCAGGCCATGCAAGACGCCGTGCCGGTTGGCGTCGGAGCCATGGCGGCGATCCTCGGGCTCGAAGCGCCGAAGGTCATTGAAGGCTGCGCTGAAGCGGCACGCAGTTTCGGGCTCAACACAGACGAAGTGGTCGAAGCGGTTAACTTCAATGACCCGCTGCAAACGGTTATCGCGGGCACGCGGGCGGCTGTTGACAAGGCTTGCGAAGTCCTTAAGGCAAACGGTGCGCGGCGGGCTCTGCATTTGGCGGTTTCCGCACCCTTTCATTCGACCCTGATGAAACCCGCAGCTGAAGCGCTGCGGGAGAAGCTTGTTTCAGTGCGTATCTCTACGCCTGTGCTTTCTGTGATCAACAACATCGAGGTTGCGGTCGAGTCTGGCCCGGATCGAATCCGGGCTGCTCTTTATCGGCAGGCGTTCGGACCGGTGCGATGGGTAGAAATCATCCAGAGCATCAGGGCGCGGGGAATCGACACCGTCGTCGAAAGCGGCCCAGGAAAAATTCTGGCCGGAATGGTCAAGCGGATCGACGGCGACATGAGAGGACTGGCGCTGTTCGATTTGGTCACTCTGGAAGAACTCAAAAAAGTGATGATGGAATGAGCGAGATCAAGTATGAGGGCCAGGTTGCGCTCGTCACTGGCGCATCGCGCGGCATTGGTGCGGCGATTGCGCTGCAATTGGCGCAGCACGGGCTGCGCGTGACAGGCACGGCGACCACCGAAGAGGGCGCCGAAAAAATCTCAAATACCTTGAGTGCCTTCGAAGGCTGCGCCGGGCACCAGCTCGACGTCAACGACAGGGCAGGTGCCGAGCGCCTCGTGGAGAAAGTGGTGCGGGAATACGGCGGATTGCACGTACTCGTGAACAATGCCGGTATTACTCGCGACACGCTGGCCATGCGAATGAAGGACGAAGATTGGGAGGCGGTGATTCAGACCAATTTGAGCGCCGTGTTCCGCATGAGTCGATCGGTGATGCGAACCATGATGAAGCAGCGCTACGGCAGGATTGTGAACATCACATCCGTCGTTGGGGCTTCGGGCAACGCCGGGCAGGTCAATTACGCGGCTGCCAAGGCTGGCGTGGCGGGCATGACACGCGCTCTTGCCCGCGAACTTGGGTCGCGCAACATCACGGTGAACGCGGTCGCGCCAGGCTTCATTGAGACGGATATGACTGCAGGGTTGTCAGGTCAGCAACAACAAAGTTTGTTGGCGCAAATCCCGCTAGGACATCTCGGCAAACCTCATGATGTCGCGCATGCCGTGGTCTTTCTTGCCAGCCCGCAGGCGGCTTACATCACTGGCCAGGAAATACACGTCAACGGCGGGATGTTGATGTAGCAGACCCGCTTTGTACTGGACTGCCCGCGCAGAGATCCGGCGCAAGCCCATTTGAATCAAAGTCGGTTTTTCCGTCCGACGCGAGACTGAAAGACGAAAGTCTTAAGCAGTAAAATTGCGGATTAATTTACAACCCTCAGAGGGATCTATGAGCGATATTGAAGCACGTGTCAAAAAAATTATTGCGGAGCAACTTGGCGTCGAAGAAGGCCAGGTGACCAGCGAGAAAGCGTTCGTTGCCGACCTCGGCGCGGATTCACTTGACACAGTCGAACTGGTAATGGCTCTTGAAGATGAATTCGGCATCGAAATCCCTGACGAAGATGCTGAAAAGATCACGACGGTACAGAACGCCATCGACTACGCAAACGCCAATCAAAAGGCGTGATTTTCGGCCGTTTCGATGCGCCAGTCTGTCATCACTGCCCTCTGAAGCCGGACTTGGCTTTTAAGGGCCTATCCGGGACTTTTAAATGACTCGTCGTGTGGTTGTGACTGGCTTGGGTTGCGTCAGCCCCGTCGGAAACACGGTTGCTGAATCCTGGAACAACTTGCTGGCAGGGCGTTCCGGTATCGACTTCATCACCCAGTTTGATGCAAGCAGCTTTTCGTGCAGATTTGCGGGCGAGGTCAAGGGCTTTGACATCTGTGATTACATCGCAGAGAAAGAAGCCCGCCACATGGACCGCTTCATTCATCTTGGCATGGCTGCTGCCTGTCAGGCAGTGGCCGACAGCGGCTTGCTGACCGGCACCGCACTGGCAGATGAAGAAGCCGTTCGAATTGGCTGCAACATCGGCTCTGGCATTGGCGGTCTGCCGATGATCGAGCAAACGCACGAAGAACTGGTCAAACGCGGCCCGAGGCGGATTTCACCTTTCTTCGTGCCAGCGTCGATCATCAACATGATCTCCGGCCATGTCGCCATCAAGTTTGGTTTTAAAGGCCCAAATATCTCTGTGGCTACCGCCTGCACCACGGGCCTTCATGCAATTGGCTTGTCTGCGCGCATGATCGAATACGGTGACTGCGATGTGATGGTGGCCGGCGGGTCAGAGGCGACGGTGTCTCCCTTGGGGGTTGGGGGTTTCGCTTCGGCTCGCGCGCTGTCAACCCGCAACGACGATCCGAAAACGGCTTCCCGCCCATGGGACAAAGACCGCGACGGTTTTGTCCTTGGCGAGGGCAGCGGTGTCCTCGTGCTCGAAGAATATGAACGGGCTAAAGCCAGAGGAGCCAAAATTTATGCAGAACTGTCCGGCTTTGGCATGAGCGCCGACGCTTTTCACATGACCGCACCGAACGTTGATGGTCCCTGCCGCGCCATGAAGATGGCCCTGAAGAATGCCGGAATCGATGCCGATGCTGTGCAATATGTGAACGCCCACGGCACATCAACTCCACTCGGCGATCTGAACGAAACCAATGCGATCAAGGCTGCGTTTGGTCAACATTCAGACAAGTTGATGGTCAGTTCCACGAAGTCGATGACCGGCCACCTTCTCGGCGGGGCAGGCGGCATTGAGT
>JAJAYS010000034.1 GCA_026786065.1 Polaromonas sp. | reverse complement strand
GCTCCAGACCCTGCAGGAGAATATCTTTTGGCAGGTCGATGCCAATGAAAACCATCTTGCTCGTTTTGGGCTCATCGAGCGCCCATGCGGGCCCGAGATCGCTTCCCATCAACTGGTGCACTCCCTGAAGTTGATGGGAAGCGATCTCGGGCCCGCATGGGCGCTCGATGAGCCCAAAACGAGCAAGATGGTTTTCATTGGCATCGACCTGCCAAAAGATATTCTCCTGCAGGGTCTGGAGCAATGTCTGGTTTGAGTCAGTCTTTGCGACCGCTGCGTCTTCAAACACTAAATGTTTGTACTAAATTACCAACTGTTGAAGCAGTTCATTTTGGGTTGCTCGAACCGAGCCGCTACAATCCGCGCGCCGACCCCGATACCAGGGCAGGTGCCATGGGCCCATCAATGACGTCTCCAAGTGAACGCTGCCGGTAAACCAACACGAGTTGGATCACCTTTCGCGGTGCGTCTGGAAAGAGGTCGGCAAACAAACCAGTTAGTCGGGCAACGGATTGGCTGGCACCAGGCCGAACCGAATTGCGCATTCGCAAATTCGCAAAGACGCCGCCGGGCTGGATGCCCGGATTTGGTTTTCAGAGGAGACATATTGTGAAAGCGCCAGTCAAGAAGCCGAAAACGCCCGTCAAGACGGTTGCCAAAACCGTCCACTCCGCCAGAAAAAGCGCGACGCCGCTCGGGCCTCCTCCTAAGCCGGCGCCGAAATCACCAGCAAAAACCGCTTCGAGGCAGCCGTTGAAAGCCTCGCCGAAAGCGGTTCCGAGCAATGCCGCCAAAAAAGTCGCTGGATCGACCCCTAAGGTAGTTCCAAAAGCGGGATCGCAAACGCTTGGTGTGCCGAAAACGGCCGCAAGAAAATCCCAAGCTGCGAAACCTGCGGTGAAAGCCATCGCGGCAGTAAAGGGAAGTTCCGGCACGCCGTCGGGGGGCAAGGCCCCGGCGCTCCCTAAATCGACCGGTAAGCCGATCCCGAAAGTCCCATTGAAGAAACCCCAATCTGTCGTGTCCGTGAAAACAGCGGCCGTTCCGCCCCCAGTCCTGGAAAAGGCAAAAGCGGCAAAACCTGCCAATCCGCCCGTCCTGCTCGCAGTAGCGCCGTCCACCGGCGGTCTCTTGCCGCGACCACCGCTCAAGCCTGGCCGGCGCAGTTCCGCGCGCACAGCGGCCCACATACCGCCATCGGCGCCCATGCTTCCCACGCACGCGCCGGACGCAGCCAAAGCAACCTACTCAACCATGACTGAACGTGTGATATCCCCGCCGCCTCATGTGGCCGCCAAAAAAGACCCGAAGCTTGCCAACAACTGGAAGGCCAAGCCTGGCGAAGAGCTAACCGACGACGAAGTGAAGGCTATGCCGGACGCCGAATACATGAACGACAAGCAAATGGCGTTTTTTCGCCATAAGCTTTCAATTCTGAAGCGTGACATTCACAACAATGCTGGCGAGACCACCGAGCATCTGCGAGAAGACACCGTGGTGGTTCCCGATCCTGCGGACAGGGCCACGATAGAGGAGGAGCACGCGCTCGAGTTGCGTACGCGCGACCGAGAGCGAAAACTGCTGAAGAAAATTCAGCAATCCATTGCGCGCATCGACTCGGGCGACTATGGTTACTGTGATGAAACGGGCGAACCGATCGGAGTGGGGCGCCTGATTGCCAGGCCAACGGCCAGCTTGTCGCTGGAGGCGCAGCAGCGTCGCGAACTGAAGCAGAAAATGTTTGGTGACTAGATCTGCGGCACTGAAGCGCGGGTCCGTCGATATTCTCCATTGCGGTTGCTCCAACCTTAATTCTTCATAGACATGGCCAAAGAAGAAGCTGCTCCCGGCTTGCTCTCAAAGATGGTGAAGTTCGTCCGGAATCCGACCACGAACTGGTCGGACCTGGATACCGCTCAAGGCGACCGCGATGACGCGATGAGCAAGCAGTTGCTTAAGGACATGATCGAGCGCAAGCGGCGCAACGATTTTGTCCGCAAGCGCGAGTTCGACATGTTGCGCAAAATGCGCCAGCGCGAAGTCGCCGGGGGTGTTGGTGGTGAGGACGGCGATGCGGCAGGCAAGCCGTCGTTCTTTCAAAGCAGCCTTCCTTCTACTCCCGGAGACCGGGCCACCACGCTCAAGAAGATCGACGAGATCGAAACGCAGATGGCGCTGCAGTGGTGGAAGAACAAAAATGGGCAAAGTCCTGACAGTTCGCTTCGCGGGGCGCTAGGGATTGAGGAGGCGCAGACGGCGCAGACGGCGCAGACGGCGCTCCCCCCGGCTCCCGGAACTCCGGGCTGGACTCCTCCGCGTGATCAACCCGTGCCGATCGCCTATCGGCCCACAGAACCGTTTACAATTGAGGCGCACAGGGTCGTCGCGACCGAGGCCGCCGCGCTGCTGTCGCCGCCGCAGTTCCCGAAAATGTCTCCCCGCGCGGAGGGGCCTAAGGCTCAAGCGAAAGCCTCGTTTCAGGAGTCGCAGGTAACTTCCACCAAGACGGCTGGATCGCGGGGCGTCAATTACGAAGCCGCATCGGATTTTTCTGCATCCAAGTTCACCGCCGTCGAAGTTGGCGGCAAGCTGTCGCACGACACCGAGGTCGAAGAGGCGGCGATCCTTTTTGCCAATGGCGATGATGTTGGAGCCGAGACCGGATTGCTCGACCTGCTGGCGCCAGGCGGCGCGCGAATTGACCACGCTGAAACCTGGCTGACTCTGTTTGACCTGTATCGCGCAACCTCACAGCAGGAAAAGTTCGAGTCTGCAGCAATCGGTTTTGTCGAGCGCTTCAGTCGCTCTGCACCGCAGTGGTTTTCGATGCCGGAGATGATCAAGCTGCTCGTACAGCCAGCGGTCCGAAACGGAAACAGTCCTCTGGCCGACTGGATTTGTCCTTCGGTGATGGGGATGCAAACGGTAGCTGCTCTAAAAGCCGCCTTGGCTAAAGCCGCGATGCCATGGCGGCTTGACTGGCGTAATCTGAAAACTATCGAGTCTGCTGCGGTCGATCCATTGATCAAGATTTTCAGCGGTTGGTCGGCGTCAGACTCCCAGGTGCGTTTCATCGGGGACGCGCAGCTTCAGCGGGTACTGCAGGAAGGCACACCTTCGGGTGACCGTTCGACCGAAAAGGGTCGTTGGCAGCTTCGCATGGAGGCACTTCGTGTCACCCAGAAGCCTGACGATTTCGAGATGGCAGCGCTCGATTTTTGCGTGACATTTGAGATATCGCCCCCTTCATGGGAAAGTTCGCGTTGTAAATACCTGGCTATCGATGCCAGCGGCGGTCCAGTCGGCGGCGAGAGCGCTTTTGTGGGTGAAATCTACGGGGATTCCCTCCTGTCGCGCCTGCCCGGGGATAGCCAATACAGCCAGTTCGACTCGGTCCAGGGCGGGGTAACTGTCGTAGCGGTGGAGCTCTCAGGACAGATTCAGGGGGATGCCATCGCAGTACTCGACACGCTAAACCAGAAGTTGAGCCGAGCTGATGAAATGCACATCGACTGCACCCGATTGATTCGCGTCGATTTCTCATCAGCCGGCACCTTGCTTAATTGGGTTTCTGCACGGCAATCCGAAGGTCGGCCGGTGCGCTTTACCAAGGTTAACCGCCTGGTAGCGGCATTTTTCAATGTGATCGGCATCTCGGCGCATTCCGAAATCTTCATCGGCACCGATTAGCCTGCATTCAGCTTCCGCTATTTATTTAGCGTCCCGCGCGGGGTCAACCTGCGCAAGGGCCAACGATTTTCGGCATTGATCCGTTCGCTCTGGTCAGCCGGGCTTATGCGCTGAACGTCGTGGCTCTTCTTCCCAATGACCCGGCTACAGGTTCCAAAAGAACTCCTTCCGTCCCATCCCGGTCCGACCGCCATAGTCCCGCTGGATTTGTGCCGAGAATCTCTCGCATCTGTACTGCCCCAGGCAAGTTAGCAAGCACCGCTTCAGGCTGCTTCGCCGCGACGGCAGCAATCTTTTGCAACTACGCGGCTCTTCCACCTTACGGCTGGGACGCCTGAATTGCTGCCCCAAGCCGGTCTGCGCTCGGGGGACAACCGTTTTCGCTGCTCGGGCAAAAATATCGCTGTTGCAGCGCGCCAGTCATGGCGCAATCTTTACCTGATTGACGCACCACTTTCACTGCCCTGTCTAAGTGCTTAATTTCAAACGATTTCTTATCGAAATTCTGTTCTTTTGGTTGATCTAAGTCATTGATTTCATTGAAAAATGATGTGTCGATTGGCTTGCTTGCGAAATTTATCCTGATAAAGTGGGAGGAAGTGCAATTTAGTGGTGAATTGCACTTCCCAAAGGTCAGATCCGGTGTTTCAAGGCGCATCTTCTCTCACGCTAGATAACAAGGGTCGCCTTTCAGTGCCGACCCGGCATCGTGACGTCCTGATTGCCACCGCGTCGAGCCAGTTGACGATTACGAAACACCCGCACGGCTGCCTGATGATTTTCCCGCGTCAGGAGTGGGAAAGATTTCGTGAGCGGATCAACGCGGTGCCAATGACGGCACAGTGGTGGAAGCGGATTTTTCTCGGCAACGCGATGGATGTGGACATGGATGCCAGCGGTCGCGTGCTGATTTCGCCAGAGCTGCGCCTGGCCGCCGGCATTACGAGGGATACCATGTTGCTGGGTGTGGGCGGGCACTTCGAGTTGTGGAATTCAAGTACCTATGCTGAAAAGGAAGCCGAACAGATGAAGGGCGAAATGCCCGATATTTTCCGGGAATTCACTTTCTGAGGGCCAGCGGTGAACGGCACTTTGACCCACCGCACCGTCCTGTTGAACGAAGCCATCGAAGCGCTGCTCGTCAACCCGGACGGTCATTACCTCGACGCGACATTTGGGCGAGGTGGCCACTCGCGTCTTTTGTTGTCGCGGCTTTCTGCGGCCGGGCGGTTGACGGCTTTCGACAAAGACCTTGAAGCGGTGACGCACGCGAGCGTCCTGAGCGACGCACGTTTCACCATCCGCCACGAAAGCTTTACTGCGCTGGCCGGTCTGCCGCCAGCGAGCGTTGCGGGCGTATTGATGGACTTGGGTGTCAGCTCACCGCAAATCGACAACCCGGAGCGCGGATTCTCATTCCGCGGCAACGGCCCACTTGACATGCGGATGGATACGACACGCGGGCAAAGCGTCGGAGCCTGGCTGGCGGACGCCAGCGTCCAAACCATGACCGAGGTGATCCGTGACTACGGGGAGGAGCGCTTTGCCAGCCCGATTGCAAAGGCGATTGAGCGGCGCCGCCGTGAACTCGGCCCGCTCACCACCACGGCCGAACTGGCCGAGTTGGTTTCCGCGACAGTGAAAACACGCGAGCCTGGCAAGGATCCCGCGACCCGCACCTTCCAGGCCTTTCGGATTTTCATCAACGCCGAACTGGCTGAACTGGAGCAGGCACTGGATGCGGTGCTTGATGTGCTCCAACCTGGCGGCCGCCTGGTTGTGATCAGCTTTCATTCGCTTGAAGACCGGATCGTCAAACAATTCATTGCGGCGCAATCGCGCGAAGTTTTTGATCGCCGCGCGCCGTTTGCTTTGCCAAAAACAATGCGCCTGAAAGCGTTTGGGCGCACGCGTGCGTGTGAAGCGGAGGTGGCGGGCAACCCCCGAGCACGCAGCGCGGTTATGCGTGTCGCGCAGCGAACGGAGGCCGTGCCATGATGCGCCTTAGCGCGTTTTTGCTGTTGGCCGTGCTGACCAGTGCGCTCTATCTGGTACACGTGCGCTACGAGTCACGCCGTCTGTACGTTGAACTCGAGAAAGCGCTGGCCGATAGCCGCAAGATGGCGACCGACCAGGAGCGACTGCAAGTCGAAAAACGTGCTCAAGCTACGCCGCTGCGCGTCGAAAGGCTTGCGCGCGATCGACTGCAAATGCGCACCGTCACGCCGGGCATCACGCAGTACGTGACCTATGCTGATGGCGCCGTCCTGCCTGAAAAGAAGCATGAGTAAAAGCATCCTTTACTCTGCCAGCCCACTGCTGGCCAGCCGCACGCCGGTCTGGCGCAGCAAGCTGATCGTTGCAGGGGTGGCCGTAGCATTTGCCGGATTGGCAGGGCGGGCTGCCTATGTGCAGGTTTTTGACAATGCATTTTTTCAGAGGCAGGGCGAGGTCCGCTTTGCCCGCACGCTCGAATTGCCGGCCAACCGCGGCCGCATCCTTGACCGCAACGGCCTGATTCTGGCGTCGAGCGTGGTGGCGCCCAGCATTTGGGCAATTCCCGAAGATGTGGACGCGAGCCGGGCCCAGCTGACCGAGCTGGCGCGGCTGCTTGAAATGCCGCTTGCCAGCGTGATGAAAAAACTCGGCGATGACGACAAGACGTTTGTCTGGCTTCAGCGTCAGGTGGACGAGCCGGTTGCGCAGAAGATCGCCGCTTTGGGCATCAAGGGCATTTACCAGCGCAAAGAATACAAGCGTCAGTACCCCGAAGGTGAAACGCTGGCACATGTCGTGGGTTTCACCAATGTCGAGAATAACGGGCAAGAAGGCATGGAACTGGCCTTCAACAAGGACTTGGCAGGGCATGCCGGATCGCGCCGGGTCATCAAGGACCGTCTGGGGCGCGTGGTTGAGGACATGGGCGAACAGGTCCCGCCGATCGATGGCCGGGATCTGCAGTTGAGCATCGACAGCAGAATGCAGTTTTTTGCGTATCAAAAGCTGCGCGACGCAGTTGTCTTAAACAAGGCCAATGCCGGCAGCGTGGTGGTGCTTGACACCGTGACCGGTGAGGTTCTGGCGATGGCCAACTACCCGAGTTATGTGCCCGACAAGCGCCAGAACCTGACCGGTTCCCAACTGCGCAATCGAGCGCTGACCGACACCTTCGAGCCTGGTTCGGTGATGAAGGCATTCACCGTCGGTCTGGCGCTTGATTCCAATCGGGTCCAGCCATTGACACCGATTCAAACCGCACCGGGTCGGCTGCAGCTCGCCGGATCAACGATTCGGGACGCTCATCCCAACGGCGTGCTGACCGTGCAGCAGGTTCTGCAGAAATCCAGCAACGTCGGCACTGTCAAACTGGCGATGCAGATCGAGCCGCGTGAAATGTGGGAAACGTTTTCTCTGGCCGGCTTCGGTCAGAAGCCGCAACTTGCCTTCCCCGGCGTTGTATCCGGGCGGCTGCGTCCTTACAAGACCTGGAAGCCAATTGAACAGGCCACTATGGCGTATGGCTACGGCCTTTCTGCTTCGCTGTTTCAGATCGCGCGTGCCTACACGGTGTTCGGCCATGCGGGGGAGGTCATTCCTGCAACGTTGATCAAGACGAGCGAGCCGGCAGTCGGGGTACCGGTTTTCTCTGCAGGGACGGCGGCAGAAATGCGCAAGATGCTGCAGATGGCAGCAGGCCCTGGCGGCACAGGCACGAAGGCTCAAACTGTCGGATACACGGTTGGCGGGAAGTCTGGCACGGCCTACTAGCAGGTCGGCAAAGGCTACGGAACGGATAAAGACCGCAAGTACCGTGGATGGTTCGTCGGCATGGCCCCGATCGAACAGCCCCGCATCGTCGTCGCCGTGATGATCGATGAGCCCAAGGCGGGGAAGTATTTCGGCGGCGATGTGGCGGCGCCGGTGTTCAGCGAAGTGGTGCAGCAAACCCTGCGCATGCTCGGAGTGC
>JAJAYS010000033.1 GCA_026786065.1 Polaromonas sp. | reverse complement strand
GCACAGGCGCGCTGGCGACGCAACGCCAGAGTTCAGGCGCGCGCGCTGCGCAACGGCACGGTGTTTCATGCCGATGGTTTGTTGCGGCGCAGCCGCGATGCTGCGCTCAAAATGTTCGGCGGCCTGCTGCTTGACATGCCCTGGCTCTACGCCGGGCCTTCCGGTGGTCCGTGAGTCGCTATTAACTTTATAGCTGATAACGCCGGTATTTATTGGGTTAAAGCCGATAATCTCATAAATTTTTGGCCGTCCAGCAAGGCTCGAGCAAAATCCGGTTCGCAGGCACCGCCGCCGCCAAGCCGGGCGAATTGGCAGTTATCGTTCACCCGCAACCAGACACAAGGCACACCATGAGCACCGAAAAACCCCCATCGCACCCCGTCGCCCTCGTGACCGGAGCCGGCTCCGGCATCGGCAAAGCCACCGCACTGGCGTTTGTGCAGGCGGGCTACCAGGTTGTGCTGGTCGGCCGCCGCATCGAACCGCTGGAAGAAGTGGCCAAAGAATCGAACAGCGACCGTGCGCTGGCGGTCGCCGCCGACGTGGGCGATCCGGCCTCGGTTAAAGCGCTGTTTGCCACCATCGCGCAGAAGTTCGGCCGCCTGGACGTCTTGTTCAACAATGCCGGCGTCGGTCTGAACGGCGTCAACTTTGAAGACATTTCTTTTGAGCAGTGGCAAAACGTCGTCAACATCAATTTGACCGGCTCGTTTCTGTGCGCCCAAGGCGCTTTCAATCTGATGAAGGGGCAAAGCCCGCAGGGTGGCCGCATCATCAACAACGGGTCTATCTCGGCCCACGCGCCGCGCCCGAATTCCGCCCCCTACACCTCGACCAAGCATGCCATCACCGGGCTGACCAAATCGATCTCGCTGGACGGCCGCAAATACAACATCGCCTGCGGCCAGATCGACATCGGCAATGCCATGACGACACTGTCGGCGCGCATGGCCAAGGGCGTGATGCAGGCCAACGGCGAGATCGCGGTCGAGGCCATGATGGACGCCAGCGAGGTCGCCAGCGCCGTGGTGCACATGGCGTCGCTGCCGCTTTCGACCAACGTGCAATTCATGACCATCATGGCGACCAAAATGCCGTTTGTCGGGCGCGGCTAAGCGTAGTTGGGTCGCCCGACTCGCCGCTGCGCAACCGCTTCGCTTACCTTTTCCTACACATTTTCAGACTGCCGACCTTCTTTGACCGCGCCCGGACACTGATAAATTCTTTGGACGAATTGTTCGAGCGCCGCAGGCGACACCAAGAGCGATCGTCGAAGGACCGTTTCGGCGGCCCGAGTTTTCAGAGGTGCCCGGTCCGGGTCTTACGAGGGTAAACATGACGCACGAATTCAGCGGTCTGGACATCGTTGTCCTGATCCCCTGCTACAACGAAGAAGTTGCCGTGCCTCTGGTGGTGCGCGACTTCAGGCAGGCGTTGCCCAGCGCACGCATTTTTGTTTACGACAACGCCTCCTCGGACCGCACCGCAGAGGTCGCCCGAAGTGCCGGCGCCACCGTCGGGCACGAGCCCTTTCCGGGCAAGGGCAACGTGATGCGCCGCATGTTCAGCGACATCGAGGCGGACATTTACGTGCTGGTCGATGGCGACGACACCTACGACGCCGCAGCCGCCCCGAAACTGGTGCGCGCCTTGCTCGACGGCCAGCTCGACATGGTCAATGGCGCGCGCGTCACCTCGATTCAGGAGGCCTACCGCTTTGGTCACCGTTTTGGAAACCGGTTGCTGACCGGCCTGGTTCAGGTTATTTTCGGCAAGCAGTTCGACGACATGCTGTCGGGCTATCGCGTGTTTTCGCGGCGCTTCGTCAAATCCTTTCCAGCGATCTCCAGCGGTTTCGAGATTGAAACCGAACTGACGGTGCACGCGCTGGAGTTGCGCATGAAGACCGCCGAAGTGCCGATCCGCTACAAGGACAGACCCGAGGGCTCGGCCTCCAAACTCAACACGATTCGGGACGGGATTCGCATCCTCAGGATGATCGGCGTGCTGGTCAAGGAGGAGCGCCCGCTGATGTTCTTTGGCAGCGCCTTTGCAGTGTTGATGCTGCTTTCGCTGGGTCTGGCCTTTCCGCTGGTGCTGGAGTTTTTGAGTACCGGCCTGGTGCCCCGTCTGCCGACCGCCGTGCTGGCGGTGGGCATCATGCTTGCCGCGTTTTTGTCCATGGCCTGCGGCCTGATTCTCGACACGGTCACGCACTCGCGGCGCGAGCTGAAGCGGCTCGCCTACCTTGAGATTCCGGCACCGCACTGGCCTGAAACCGGCTTTGAGGCCAGCGCCGCCCAAGCCTTGCCGAGGCGCCACCAAGCGCAAGGTGGTTTCGCCGAACGTGGCGACGCGGAGACTGTGTCGGCCCGCCTGATCGACTCGCCGGTGGCTGCCGCGCGATGAAGGTCGGTGGCCCGTCGGCTGGCTTGGCATCGGCCGTCGATTCACTGACAGCGAACGCAGGCGGCGGCAGTCGTGCAACGCCACCGACGCCCCGAACTGCGCCGACGCTGACTGCCCCAGCGCGCTCCTGGGCCCATTCGGGTACCGCGTTGCTCGCTCTGGTGCTGGCGCTCTTCGCGCTGAACGCCGTGCTGCATTACCCGGGCTTGATGAACAACGATTCGCAGAATCAGTACGCCGAGGCGGTGGCCGGCCAGTTCACCGACTGGCATCCTCCGGTGATGGCCTGGCTCTGGTCTTACCTCCGGTTGATCGGCGACGGTCCCGGTCCGTTTTTGATGCTGCATCTGCTGGCCTATTGGGCCGGATTTGGTCTGCTGGCCGATGCAATGCGGCGTCTCGGGCGACCGCGACTGGCCTGGCTGGTTGCGCTGGCCGGCGCCTTTCCACCGTTTCTTTATATCAATGCGACGGTGATGAAAGACGTCGGCCTGGTTGCGTTCTGGCTGGCTGCGGTGGGCTACCTGTTCTGGATTCGGTCGCAAGACCGGCGCGTACCGCCGTTCGGCTGGCTCGTGGTGGCGGCCTTCATCGCCTACGGCACGCTGGTCCGCAGCAACGCGGTTTTTGGCCTGGGTCCCTTGCTGCTGTATGCGCTGGCCCCGGTGGGCTGGCTGCGCACCGGCCGTCTGATGATCGCGGCGGTGCTGGTCGCGCTGCTCGCCATTCCGGCATCGCAGTTCGCTAACCGGGTTTTTTTCGATGCAGCGGGCCGAAGTCCGGCGCATTCGCTTTTTCTTTTTGACCTGATGGGCATTGCCAGGCACACCGGCGACCCGGCAGTGATCGCGCCGCGTGCCAATTTCAGTCAGGCGGAGTTGAAAGACTGCTACACGCCGTATTGGTGGGACAGTTTGAGCCCGTGGGGGCGCTGCGGGTCGCGCGTAGCCCGGCCCGATCCGGTTTTTGTCGCTGCGGGCGACGGGTTGGCTGTGCAATGGGCCAGTGCGATTGCAGCCCATCCGCTGGCCTATGCGCAGCATCGTCTAAAGCATTTCAATTCGGCGCTGCTGTTCGCGGTGCCGCTAAAGCACATCCGGCTTACGCCCGAATACCGTACCGATGACCCGGCCATCTCGCCGATGGAGCAAATTACCGAACGCGACATCCGGCTAGATCTGCTGCGCAAAAGTCCGGCGATCTGGCCGGTCGTCTGGCTGGTCTGGGCGATGGCCTTGCTGGTTTTTGCCACGCGCCTGCCGGCTGAGCCGAATGTGCTTGTGGCGCGGGTGCTGCTGGTTTCCGCCCTGGGTTACTCCGGCGCTTACCTCATTGCAGGGGTGGCGACCGACATGCGCTACCACTACTGGTCGATGATTTCGATTCTGCTGTCCAGCGTCGTTCTGTTGCCAGAGCTGGTCCGGTTTCTGCGGCAAAAATCCGCGCTGTTGTGGGGCGGGCTGGCGGCTGTGGGTCTGGTGACCGGCATCGGCGTGCTGACGCGGGTACTCGACTACCAGGCGCTGGTGCGCTGATGCGGGTGGAGGCCTGATGGCGTCGGCTGGAGTCTCCCGCTTCGTGCGTTTTTCGCTGGTCGGCGTGGTCGGCTTCGTGGTCGATGCCGGGCTGGTTCAGGTGCTGGTCAGCATGGCGGGTTGGGGCCCGCTTTGGGCCCGCGCGGTGGCGCTTCCGGCGGCGGTCTTCGCCACCTTTTTGCTCAACCGGCATGTGACCTTCAGTGGATCGCGGGGCTCTGCGCTCTGGCCCGCGCTGCTACGCTATGCGGCCGTCAGTGCCGGTGGCGCCAGCGTCAATTTTCTGGTTTACAGCGCGCTGGTGCTTGGCTTTAGCGTGGCCGATGCTTGGCTGGTGCTACCGCTGGCGGTGGCTTCGGGGCTGGCGCTTGCGGTGAACTACCTGGGCAGCAAGCACTTCGCCTTTCGCCAGTAGGGCGGCGCGCCCCGTCGCCGTGCCGGTTCAGGCCAGGCGGCCGAGCAGCAAATACTCCATCAGGGCTTTTTGTACGTGCATGCGGTTCTCTGCTTCGTCCCAGACCACCGACTGCGGCCCGTCTATGACTTCGGCCGTCACCTCTTCGCCGCGATGCGCCGGCAAGCAATGCATGAAGAGCGCGTCGGGTTTGGCCGCACGCATCATGTCCTCATCGACGCACCAGTCGGTGAACGCGGTTTGCCGTGCGGCATTCTCGGCCTCGAAACCCATGCTGGTCCAGACGTCGGTGGTAACCAGATCGGCCCCGGCGCAGGCCTGCAGCGGATCGCTGAACACCCGGTAACTGTCTGGCGAGCGGATGCCGGCAATCGACTGATCGACCTCGTAGCCGCGGGGGGTGCTGACATGCACCTTGAAACCCAGAATCTCGCTGGCCTGCAGCCAGGTATTGGCCATGTTGTTGCCGTCACCGACCCAGGCCACCGTCTTGCCTGCGATCGAACCGCGGTGCTCGATGAAGGTGAACACGTCGGCCAGGATCTGGCACGGATGAAACTCGTTGGTCAGGCCGTTGATGACCGGCACCCGAGAGTGCTGTGCAAAGCGCTCTATCTTGGTTTGCTCGAAGGTGCGGATCATCACCAGATCAACCATGCGGCTGATGACCTTGGCGCTGTCTTCGATCGGTTCGGCGCGGCCCATCTGGCTGCCTTCGGTGGTCAGGTTGACGACGCTGCCGCCGAGTTGGTACATGCCGGCCTCGAAGCTCACGCGGGTGCGCGTCGAGGCTTTCTCGAAGATCATCGCCAGCGTCCGGTCGGTCAGCGGCTGGTGCTTTTCGTAGGCCTTGAATTTTTTCTTGATCAGTGCGGCGCGTCCAAACAGATAGGCGTAGTCGGCCGCGTTCAGGTCGCTGAACTGCAGGTAATGCCGGATCGGATCGCTCATAAGGCGAGTCCGGCGGCGGCCTGCCGCTTCAGGAAGGCGAGGATCAGCGGGCAGACGATGGCGACGATCTCGTCGGCCTCGGCCACCGTCAGGATCAAGGAGGGCACCATGCGGATTACGCTGTCGGCAGTGACGCTCAGTAGCAGGCCGTGGTCGGCGGCGGTCTTGAGCAATTCGCCGCAGGGGATCGTCAGCTCGATACCGATCATCAGGCCGCGGCCGCGGATCTCCTTGAAGCCTTCCACACCCGCCAGCTCACGCGCCAGCGCGGCCTGCAGATGCGCGCCGACGCTAGCCGCATTGGCCAGCAGCCCGTCTTCTTCCATGATGCGGATGGTTTCAACGCCGGCCCGCATCGCCAGTGGATTGCCGCCGAAGGTCGTGCCATGGTTGCCGGGTTTGAAGATATGCGCAGCCCGTGGCCCGGCCACCACAGCGCCGACCGGCACGCCGGAACCCAGCCCCTTGGCCAGCGGCATCACGTCGGGTTTGATGCCTGACCACTGGTGCGCAAACCATTTGCCGGTGCGGCCCATGCCGCACTGCACTTCGTCGATCATCAGCAGCCAGTCGCGCTCGTCGCACAGCCGCCGCAAAGCCCGCAAATAGTCGTCGTCCAGCGGATTGACGCCGCCTTCGCCCTGAATCGCCTCGACAAAAACTGCCACCACATTGGCATTGCTTTCGGTGGCGCCGCGCAGCGCGGCAATGTCGTTTAACGGCACCCTAATGAAGCCCTCGACCAGCGGCCCGAAACCGGCCTGAACCCTGGCGTTGCCGGTGGCGCTCAGGGTAGCGATGCTGCGGCCGTGAAAGGCTTTGTCATAAACCACTATTTCCGGCTTGTCGATGCCCTTGTCGTGGCCGAACTTGCGCGCCAGCTTCAGCGCGGCCTCGTTGGCTTCCAGCCCGGTGGAGCAGAAAAAGACGTTCTCCAGGCCCGACAGCTCGACCAGCTTGGCCGCCAGCGTTTCCTGCAGCGGGACGTGGTAATAGTTCGACGCGTGAATGATCTTGCCGATCTGCTCCTGCAGCGCAGGCACCAGGCGCGGATGGTTGTGTCCTAGCGTGTTGACCGCAATCCCGCCCAGCGCATCGAGGTAGCTCTTTCCATTGACGTCCCAGACACGGCAACCCTGGCCGTGCGACAGCGCGATCGGCAGGCGGCCGTAGGTGTTCATGACGTGCGGCGAGGCGGCTTCGATGGGCTGAGGCAGGGCGGCGTTCATGGGGGCACTCCGGCAATTAAAAAAGAATCGCCCCGGTTTAACAGGGCAGCAAATCAATTTTAGGCCCGGAGTGTCGGGTCGTTCGTGAGGAATTGGCATCACAGCGATGCGACGCACGGCTTACCGGACCGGGCGCCGCGCTGCCTCGGCTGCGGGTGTGGGCCGGTCCCGCCAGCCAGCAAGTGGTTTGGGGAAGTCTTACATTAGATAAAATTCTTGTGCAGTGCAGCATTGGCTATACGCCGAGCGTCTCGCCACTGTTTTCAAGCTCCATCCGATGGTTTTCAGTCCGATAAAAGAAGTCTTCATCCAGGGCGTGACGCTGGAGGGAAAAACCTTTCGTCCCGGCGATTGGGCCGACCGTCTGTGCGGCGTGATGAGTCCCTTCCGTCCGGGCGGTCCACACCCGGCAGCCACCTGACCTATTCGCCCTGGTGCGTTCAGAAGGTTGTTGGCGGCGTCAAATGCGTGGTCGTCAATGCCGCGCTGCGCGACGCCGAGCCGATGGCCTGGGACTTCGTAATGGGGTTTGCACGGAACAACGAGCTGCAGGTGGTCGAGGCCTGTCTGGTGCCGGGGGCGGGCGCGGGGTCGGGGAGCTAGTCAGTTGGGGACAAACCGACGAGGCGCTTCGCGCTTTTGTCGGTCTTTCCCCAAATTCCTCGGGTGCAATTGAAGCTGCGCTTCGCGCAGGTTTCGCGTCGCCAAACAAAAAAGCCGTCTTTCGACGGCTTTTTTGTTTCACTTGCAGCGCACCCTAACAAAACGGCAGATTCTTGATCAGTTGGGGACCGGGCTTGCGACTGTGTCGCTGCGGTCTGTCCCGCAAAATCTCAGGAGATCCGGGCGATTTGCCTGATTCGATCAGGCGGCCGCTGGTGCAGCGGCTGGGGTCAGGGCGAGGGTCTTGACTCGGGCCGACAGGCGGCTTTTGTCGCGTGCGGCCTTGTTCTTGTGGAAGATGCCTTTGTCGGCCACGCTGTCCACAATGCTTTGTGCCTTGGCAAACAGGTCTTTGGCTTTGTCTTTGTCGCCGGCGGCAACTGCTTTTTCGACGTTCTTCACGGCGGTGCGGTATTTGGAGCGCAGCGAGGTGTTCGCGGCATTGAGTTTGACGTCCTGACGAACGCGTTTGCGTCCCGACGCCAGGCGCGGGTTCTTTTTCTTGGGTTTGGCAGTAGCCATATAACTGTTCCTTTGATCCGGGGAGGAGTCTGCGGATGTTGCGAGTGAAGCCCAAGATTATATGACGGCGGTGGAACCCGCGATCCCGCAGCCGGGTTTGGCGATCGACGCGGGCGCTGTAGCGCGGTGCCGGGTCCAGGAAGTCGCGGTTCAGCCCAGAGGCTGGTGGCTTCTGGCGCGTCGAGTCATTCCACGCGAAGCTTGCCCGTCGCAGACCAGGCTCCAGGATTCCCCGCAGCATCGACGGCGCGTACGCGCCAGTAGGGCCGACTGGCCGGAATGGCGCTGGCGAGGTACTGCGAGGCAGGCGCGCTTTGGTTGAGCAGCAGCGGCGCGGTAAAAGTGTCGCTGTCGTCGAGCTGAATGACGTAGGTCACCGCACCAGTCACATCGCTCCAGTCAAAATTGACAGCCTGCCCGACGGGGAATCGTGCATCGTTGGCAGGGCTTAGCAGGCTAGGTGCTGCCAGCGCGCCTGGTGCTGGTGCGGCGGAAGGCGTAAGCGAGAGCGCGGCCGTCCGCGAGACTGTGACATTGCCAATGCCGCCCAGCGTCGCCGGCAGCGTGGCGACCGTGTCGGTGCTGACCGGCAACGTACTGACGGCGAACTGGGCGCTGGTCGCGCCAGCGGCAACCGTCACGGTGGCCGGTACCGTGGCCATGCTCGTGTTGCTGGCCAGGGAAACGACCGCGCCACCTGCGAGCGCCGCGCCGCTGAGTGTCACGGTGCCGGTACTGCCGACGCCCCCCGCCACAGTGGCGGGGTTGACCGCCACCGCGCTGAGTGTGGGCGCGCCTGCCGGCGCCAGCACAGACAGCTGCGCGACCATGACAGAACTCGAAGGTGTGGCCTGCAGTGTGACCAGCACATCGGCCCCGACCTGTGCCGTCACAAGGTTGAAACTGACGCGGTCCGTGCCTGCGGGAACGATCACACTTGCCGGCACGGGCAGCACCGCCGGGTTGACGCTGAACAGGTTGACCTGGAATCCGGCGGCCGGTGCCCGCCCATTGAGCACCAGTGTGGCCTGCGTTGACTGCCCACCAGTCAAGCTCAAGGGATTGAGAAAGAACGAGATGACCTGCGCGGCAACCGGCGTGGCGGTGACTAGCATGGGGGGGGTGAGCAACTGCGCGCCCAGCTGCGCGCTCAGGGTCACGGCCATGTTGCTGGCCACGGCCGATGTTTCCACCACGAACAACACGCAGTCGCCACCTTGTGTCATAACCGCCTGTGCGGGCCGAAGCGGCGCCACTGCGGGGTGGCTGCTGGAGAGCGAGACGGTGATGCTGCCCACCTCAGGCACCGGGGCGAGCTGGTCGACGCAGGTGGTGCCGGATGTCGCCTGCCCGCCAAGAAGGCTGGGGCTCTCGACAGCCAGCGACAGCAGGGTGACCGGCGGCAGCGTACCCGGCACCACCGCCAGCCAGGAGCGCGCACTGCGCGACGCGAAGAAAGTGCCGCCGCCCGACACCGCCCGGGGCGTCGTAACTCGCCCGTCTATGGGCGCAAACTGAATGCCGTTGACGGCAGCCGTGCGCAGGCTGAAGGTCTTGCTGGTGGCGCCCGTGGCAATGGGTAGGTTCATGCGGCTTGGTTCGGCTGCGACAAGGCTGTTGCTCGACACCAGACCAAAGCTGCCTGCAGGCGCGCCGCTGGACAACTGCAGCGTTCCTGCGCCCGGATGGCCGCCGACAAGGCGCTTGGGGCTCAGAGTGATCGGCACGGGCCCGGCCGCTGCACAGATATCGTCCCAGTTCGTGCCCTTTAAGGGTCGGTTTTCGCAGCCGAAGGTACATTCCTGGCGCACTCTGCACGCCGCTGAACCTGTCGGGCAATTGAACAGGATGCCGGGCTCTCCAGCACACACGTTGCCCGAGCGATCCGGGCGCGGACTGATCACGAGGTCTGCAGGAATCGCCTGCGTTGTCACGTTCAGCGTGGCCGATACGGCCGCTCCCGCCACCGGGTTGACGGCGGAAATGGCCGAGCTGAAGGCCAGCCCGCTGTAACGCCGGTATTGCGCGTTGGTGGCAATCGGAAAGCTCACACTCCTCTGGCCCGCAGCCACGGTCACCTGGGGTACCGACGCAGCCAGTTCGGTGTTTGAACTTCCTATCGTGACGACGGTTCCGCCTGAGGGAGCGGCGGCAGTCAGGGTCACGATTGCGGTCGCAGTAGCGCCGCTGCCACCCGCGATGACGG
>JAJAYS010000032.1 GCA_026786065.1 Polaromonas sp. | reverse complement strand
GTGATGGACATACCGATTGGCAGCGGCCCGTACAAAATCGGCCCGGTGCGTTTCGGCAAGGACATCACCTACGTGCGCGACCCCGACTACTGGGGGAAAGATCTAAACGTCAGGCAGGGGAGCGCGAATTTCGACCGGGTGCTGGTCAAGATTTACCGCGACAACACCGCCAAGCTCGAAGCCCTGAAGGCGGGCGAATTTGACCTGATGCGATTTTTTTCGGCTGGCGACTGGGCGCGCCGCGTGACCGGCAAGAAGTTCGACTCGGGCGAGCTGGTCAAGGGCGAGTTCCGGCACCGGCTGCCGTCGGGCTTTCAGAGCTACGTCATCAACACCCGCAACGAGAAATTCCGCGACCCGCGGGTGCGCCAGGCGCTCGGCATGGCAATGGACTACGAATGGATGAACCGGCAGATGTTCTACAACGCCTACAAGCGTGTGCAGGGCCTGTTTGGCAACACCGATTGCCAGGCGTCCGGGCTACCCAGCGTTGACGAAATCGCACTGCTCGAACCCTGGAGAAAAGAGCTGCCGGCGTCGGTGTTCGGTCCGGTGGCGACGCCGCCGCGCACCGACGGCGACAGTTCGCTGCGCGAGAACCTGCGCCGCGCGCGCGACCTGCTGGCCGAGGCTGGCTGGCAGATCCGGGACGGCGCGCTGCGCAACGCGAAGGGCGAGCCGATGGTGATCGAATACCTGGACAGTAACGAAGGCGGGGCTCGGGTGGTCACGCCCTGGGCTCGCAACCTCGAAAAGCTCGGCATCGAGTTGAAGCACCGTGCGGTCGATTTCGCGCTCTACCAGCAGCGGTTGAACAAGTTCGAGTTCGAGATCACCTCGATTGCCTATGCCGGCACCAACAGTCCAGGCCAGGAATTCGCTGAAATGTTCGGCAGCAAGGCTGCCGTGACCGAAGACTCGTCCAACCTCTCGGGCGTCAGCAGCCCGGCGGTCGATGCGATCATTGCGCGCATGACCGCCGCCAAAACAAAAGCCGAATTGCTGCCCGCCTGCCGCGCGCTCGAGCGCGTCATCACCCACAGCCACTACCTGATTCCGCAGTGGACCGCCGCCACCCACCGACTGGCCTTCAACGAGCGCCGACTGGCCCAGCCTGAGGCGATGCCGCCCTACGCGGCCGGCGAAGGCTGGGTCATCTACAACTGGTGGGCGAAATAGATGTTTGCGTACATCCTCAAACGCCTTGTGTTGATGATCCCGACGCTGCTGGGCGTGCTGCTTATCACCTTCGCGGTGGTGCAGTTCGTGCCCGGCGGGCCGGTCGAGCAGTACCTGGCCGAAAGCAAGGCGGGCGCAGCCGGTGGCGGGGCCGAGAGCGGCGGCCTGAGCTACCGGGGCGCGCAGGGCGTCGATCCCAAGCGAATCGAGCAGATCAAGGCGCTTTACGGCTTCGACAAGGCGCCGCACGAACGCTTTTGGCAGATGCTGGGGCAGTTTGCGCGATTTGATCTCGGCAAAAGTTTTTTCCAGAACCGCGACGTCGGTGCGCTGATCATCGAAAAATTGCCGGTGTCGCTCAGCCTGGGCTTGTGGACGTTTTTCATCAGCTACCTGGTCGCGGTGCCGCTGGGCGTGGCCAAGGCGGTGCGCGCCGGCTCGCGTTTTGATCTGGTCACGACGCTGCTGGTGCTGGTTGGCTATGCGATTCCCGGCTTTGTGCTTGGCGTCGTTTTGCTGGTGGTGTTCGGTGGCCAGTTGCAGTGGTTTCCGCTGCGCGGCCTGACCTCGAGCAACTGGGACGAATTGAGTTGGGGAGCGCGCATCGTCGATTACCTGTGGCACATCGCGATGCCGGTCACGGCGATGGTGCTGGGCAGCTTTGCGGTCACGTCCATCCTGACGAAAAATGCCTTCCTCGAAGAAATCAGAAAGCAGTACGTGGTCACCGCCCGTGCCAAAGGGCTGGCCGAGCGGCAAGTCCTTTACAAGCATGTTTTTCGCAACGCGCTGATTCCCATCATCACCGGCTTTCCGGCCGCCTTCGTCGGCGCGTTTTTTACCGGCTCCTTGCTGATCGAAACGCTGTTTTCGCTCGATGGCCTGGGTTTGCTCAGCTACGAAAGCGTGATTCGGCGCGACTACCCGGTGGTGCTCGGCACGTTGTACCTTTTCACGCTGATCGGTCTGGTGACCAAGCTGATCAGCGACCTCTGCTATGTCTGGGTTGATCCGCGAGTACGGTTTGACTGACGCCCCTGAAGCGGCTGCTGGCCGCCTCCCGACGGTCGCCGCGCCGCTGGCGGATACGCGGGCGCAGCTCGGCAAACCTGGGCAGATTGCGGCCACTTCCAGCGTCAGCCCGGGCCGGCGGGCCTGGCGTCGCTTTCGCCGCAACCGGCTCGGCTTTTTCAGCCTGATTGCTTTTTGCCTGATGGTGGTGCTGAGCCTGGCTGCGGAGCTGGTGTCGAACGACCGGCCGCTGGTCGTGCGCTATGAGAGCGATTTTTATTTCCCGATGGTCAAGGTCTATCCCGAGAAAACCTTTGGCGGGGACTTCGAAACTGCGACCGATTACCTCGATCCCTTCATTCGGGGCAAACTCTCCGCCGGTACGAACTGGGCTATCTACGCGCCTAATCCCTACGGCCCCAAAACTCTCAATTACTTCGCCAAAGAGCCTAACCCTTCCAGACCGACCCGCGCCAACCTGCTCGGCACCGACGACCGGGGCCGCGACTTGCTGGCGCAGCTGATCTACGGCTTTCGGGTCAGCGTGCTGTTCGCGCTGGCGCTGACCTTTACCGGGGTGGTTCTCGGTGTGATCACCGGGGCGGTACAGGGCTATTTCGGCGGCAAGACCGATCTGGCCTTCCAGCGCTTCATGGAGGTCTGGGGGTCGATGCCGGAGCTGTATCTCCTGATTATTTTCAGCGCCATTTTTGCCCCGAGCATCGCGCTTTTGCTGCTGTTGCTCAGTCTGTTCGGCTGGCTCGGTTTATCCGACTACGTGCGCGCCGAATTTCTGCGCAACCGCCAACTCGACTACGTGCGGGCCGCCCGCGCCTTGGGCCTGTCGAACTGGAAAATCATGACCCGGCACATCCTGCCGAACAGCATGACGCCGGTCGTCACCTTTTTGCCGTTTCGCATGAGCGCAGCCATCTTGGCGCTGACTTCGCTCGACTTTCTCGGCCTCGGCGTGCCGTCGGGCACACCGTCGCTCGGCGAGCTGTTGTCACAGGGGAAAAACAGCATCGACGCCTGGTGGATTTCGCTTTCCACCTTCGCCGTGCTGGTGGTCACCTTGCTGCTACTGACGCTGATGGGCGATGCGCTGCGCGATGCGCTCGATCCCCGAAAGGTGGACCGATGAGCGCCCCCGGCATGCCCGCCAACCTGCTCGACGTTCGGGGTTTGCGCATTGCCTTTGCCGGGAAAGAGGTGGTTCGCGGAATCGATTTTTCCATCGCGCCCGGCGAAAAACTCGCGCTGGTCGGCGAGTCCGGCTCGGGCAAGACCGTCACCGCGCTGAGCCTGCTTCGGCTGGTGCAAAACGCCGATTTGGCAGGCAGCGCCCGCTTCACCGCGCGGCAGTCGCCCGGCGCGCCAGTCGATCTGCTCGGCCTGACAGAGCAGCAACTGCGCGGCATTCGCGGCCGGGACATCGCGATGATTTTTCAGGAGCCGATGACGGCCCTCAATCCGCTTTTCAGCGTGGGCGATCAGATTGCCGAGGTTTTGCAGCTAAAAGAGGGTTTTAGCCAATTAGAATCGGCGCAGGCAGCTATCAAATTACTAGCGGATACCGGCATCCAGGAGCCCGAGCGGCGGGCCAAATCGTTCCCACACCAGCTTTCGGGTGGCCAGCGTCAGCGCGCGATGATCGCGATGGCGCTGGCCTGCCAGCCCCAGTTGCTGCTGGCCGACGAACCGACCACCGCGCTCGACGTGACGCTTCGGGTGCAAATCCTCGACTTGCTGGCCGAGCTGCAAAAACGCAATGGCATGGCGGTGCTGCTGATCACCCACGACCTCAACCTGGTGCGGCGCTTTGCCGACCGGGTCGCCGTGATGGAAGACGGCCTGATCGTGGAGCAGGGCCGGGTGGAAGACGTGTTCTCGGCCCCGCAGCATGCCTACACCCGCAAGCTGATCGACAGCAAGCCGGTGCGCGACGTGGCCGACGGCTGGTGCGCCGACCCGGCTGGCGCAACGCCTGCAGTGCCGCTCGAAGCGCACGGGCTGCGGGTGGCGTACAAGGTCAGCCGGCCGGGTTTTAGCGGCTGGTTCAAGAGCGGCGAATTTGTCGCGGTAAAAAACGCCTCGCTCGCGATTGCGCCTGGCCGGACTTTGGGTGTCATTGGCGAGTCTGGTTCGGGCAAATCGACCCTGGCGCTCGCCGCGCTGGGCTTGCTGGAGTTTGGCGGCGAACTTCGCGTGGCAGGCCAGGCTTGGGGCCAGACCAGCGCCAGCGACCGGGCATTGCGGCGCATCGTGCAGGTGGTTTTTCAGGACCCGTTCTCGTCGTTGTCGCCGCGGCTGACGGTTGGCGAAATCGTCGAGGAGGGCCTGACCGTGCATGAGACGCTGCTGACACCGGCCGAGCGCTCTGAGCGGGCGCAGCAGTGCCTGGCCGACGTTGGCTTGACGGAGACCCAATTTCCTAATTTGCAGCACCGTTATCCGCATGAGTTTTCGGGCGGCCAGCGCCAGCGCCTGGCCATTGCCCGAGCCTTGATCGTTAACCCCGCCCTGCTGGTGCTCGACGAGCCGACCAGCGCACTCGACGTGACCATCCAGAAACAGGTGCTTAGCCTGCTTCAGCGCCTGCAGCGCGAACGCGGGCTGAGCTACCTGCTGATTACGCACGATGTCGATG
>JAJAYS010000031.1 GCA_026786065.1 Polaromonas sp. | reverse complement strand
GAAACCGGCTTCGTGCAGCCGACCTACAAGCAATTGCGGGCGGTTCGCGGGACCCGTTCGATTTACCACAACAACGCCATTCAATCGTGGCTGGTCCAGCAAAACGGCGAGGTCAAGAATGTTCAGTTGTAAATCGCTGTGGCTGGTTGCCGGGCTGCTGTTTGCCACCTTGCCGGTGTTGGCGCAGTCGGCCGACAAATACCCTGGCGTCGGGCGCGCAGCCACACCCAAGGAGGTGCAGGCCTGGGACATCGACGTGCGGGCCGATTTCAAAGGTTTGCCCGCAGGTTCGGGCAGCGTTGCGAAGGGGCAGGACGTCTGGGAAGGCAAATGCGCCAGCTGCCACGGCGTTTTTGGAGATTCCAACGAGGTGTTCAGCCCACTGATCGGCGGCACCACCGCCGACGACATCAAAACCGGCAAGGCGGCCAAACTGAGCGATGCCGCTGGCGGGCGCACGACCATGATGAAAGTGGCGACCGTCTCCACACTCTGGGACTACATCAACCGCGCGATGCCCTGGACCCAGCCCAAGTCCCTCAGCACCGAAGAGGTGTACGCGGTGACGGCCTTCATGCTGAGCCTGGCCGGAGTGGTTCCGGACAACTTTGTGCTGTCGGACAAGAATATTGCCGACGTGCAAAAGCGCATGCCCAACCGCAACGGCATGACCACCGGCCACGCGTTGTGGCCGGGCAAGGAGTTCGGTGGCGCAAGCAAGGCCGACACCGCAAATGTCGCGTGCATGAAAGACTGCGCGACCGAGCCGAAGGTGGCGTCGTTCCTGCCGGACTTCGCCCGCAACCAGCATGGCAATCTGGCCGAACAAAACCGGCTGGTAGGGCCGCAGCGCGGCGCCGACACGACCCGCCCCGAGGCGCGGTCTCTGGGCGCCGCTTTGGCTGCCGCGCCGACTGCGGTCGGCGCCGGTACCCAAAGCGTGACCCCGAGGGCCGCAGCGCCTGCGCCGGCGCCCGCAGCCGTAACCGCAGCGCCAGCGACGGCCAGCGCCGCCGCTGGCGACGCCAAAGCCGCCATTGCGCTGATGCAGAGCAGCGGATGCGTAGCCTGCCATGCAATGGACGCCAAAATTCTGGGTCCGTCGTTCAGCGCGATTGCCCAAAGGCATGCCGGCAAGGTGGATTACCTTGCAGGCAAAATCAAAGGCGGCAGCAGCGGCGTCTGGGGTGCCATCCCGATGCCGGCTCAGGCCCTGGCGGAGAGCGACGCCAAAATCATCGCGGGCTGGCTGGCCGCTGGCGCCGCCAAGTAATGCATTTCCCGGTGCGCGCTTCATTTAACTGTCAATTCAATTTCCAAGGAAACCATGATGCAAACCCGTCGCGATACCCTCAAACACAGCGCTGTCGTGGCCGGACTGCTCGCCAGTGCCGGACTCTATCCGGTGGCCGCCTTTGCCGAATTCAACAAGGCCGCATTCGAGGCCAAAACCCTGGCTGACGTGCTGAAGGCCTTGAAGGTAACCGGCGCGCCGACCGAAAGCAAAGACGTCACGCTGACGGCGCCCGACATCGCCGAGAACGGCGCCGTCGTTCCGCTGGCGGCAGCCACCACGCTGGCTGGCGTCAAGAGCATGCTGCTGCTGGTCGAGAAGAACCCGTCCGCGCTGGTGGCGATGTTCAACATCACCGACAGCATTGACGCGAATGTCGGCACCCGCGCGAAGATGGGCCAGTCGTCCGACGTGTACGCGGTCGCCATCATGAACGACGGCAAGGCGCTGTTTGCCAAAAAAGAAGTCAAGGTCACCCTTGGCGGTTGCGGCGGCTGATCTTTATTCATTTCCAGTTTCTGACATTCAAGGAGTTCCACCATGGCTGATCCGATGCGCATTCGCGCCCAAGTTGCTGGCAGCAATGCCACCGTTCGCGTTTTGATGAACCACGAAATGGAAACCGGCCAGCGAAAAGACGCCGCCGGCAAGGTGATTCCGGCCTGGCACATCTCTGAAGTCTCGGCCAGCCTCAACGGCAAGCCGGTCATGACGGCCGAATGGGGCCCGGCGGTGTCCAAAAACCCTTTCCTGCAGTTCACCGTCAAGGGCGCCAAGGCCGGCGACAAGGTCAGCGTGACCTGGAAAGACAACAAGGGCGAGAGCCGCACCGACGAAGCGGTTGTCTCGTAACCCCGCCTTTGGCAGGGGCCGGGTTCTTTAGTGCAGACCAACGTGAAGGCATTGACGATGAAACACACACGAGGGGTTTTCGCCCTGTCTTTTCTCATGATGGGCGGCGCGGCTTTTGCGCAGACATCCACGGCCGACGGCATTGCGCAGTACCGCGCAATGCTGCAAGACGGCAACCCGTCCGAGCTGTTCGAAGCCAAGGGCGAAGTCCTGTGGACGCAAAAGCGCGGACCCAAAGCCGAGTCGCTCGCCCGATGCGACTTGGGCAAGGGGCCGGGGGTCGTCAAAGGCGCGTTTGTCGAGTTGCCGCGCTACTTTGCCGACACGCAGCGCGTGCAGGATCTGGAGTCGCGCCTGGTGAGCTGCATGGAGATGCTGCAGGGCTTCAACGCCGCCGAAATCGCCAGCACGCCGTTCGGCCAGCGGGAGCAGGCCAACGTTACTGCGCTGGCCACTTGGGTTGCCGCCGAATCAAGGGATATGAAGTTCAAACTGCCGCAAGCGCACGAACAGGAAAAAGTTATGTACGAAGTCGGCAAGCGGCTGTTTTTCCAGCGTGCTGGTTCGCATGATTTTTCATGCGCGTCCTGCCACGCTGAAGACGACAAGCGAATCCGCCTGCAAGACCTTCCCAACCTGACCAAAAGCCCGGGGGCCGCCAAAGGGTTCGGCGCCTGGCCGGCTTACCGCGTCTCCAACGGCCAGATGTGGGGCATGCAGCAGCGCCTGAACGACTGCTACCGGCAGCAGCGCTTCCCCTATCCCGGCTTCGGCAGCGACGCCACCATTGAGCTGGGTGTGTACCTCGTCGTCAACGCCTTGGGCGGCCCCTCCATCGCCCCCGCCTTGAAACGCTAACTTGCGGAATAGACCATGACCAAATCCCCAAAATCTTATGGCGCGCTGTTCGGCTCGGTGGCGGCTGCAGCGGCGCTGGCCGGTTGCGCGATGACCGGCTCGTCCGGCGATCTCGACAAGCGCGCCGACCAGGTTATTAAGGCCTCGTTCCGCGACCAGGGTCCGGTCAAGGTGGCCGACCGCTTCAAGCCGGACCCGGCCCAGAACGATTGCAGCGACGCCGATGTCGCGGGCAAGCCGCTGGATCCAAAGCTCGCCAAGGCCATCGAGGAGGCTAATCTGAAAACCGTCAAGTGGCCGTCGGACGGCAAATTCATCGGCGACTGGAAGCGCGGTGAAACCATTGCGCAAAGCGGCCGGGGCCTGACCTGGACCGATGACCCGCTGCAGGCCAACGGCGGCAATTGCTACAACTGCCACCAGATCGACAAAAAAGAGATCTCCTACGGCACCCTGGGCCCCAGCCTGTACAACTACGGCAAGCTGCGCGGCGTCGTTGACCCGACCAGTGCGGCAGCCAAGCCTATCGTCGAATACACCTGGGGCAAGATCTGGAATTCCAAGGCGTACAACGCCTGCTCCAACATGCCGCGCGCCGGGCACATGGGCATCCTGACCGAGGCGCAGGTGCGCGACGTGGTTGGTTTGCTGCTCGACCCGAAGTCGCCGGTCAATCAATAGCCACTTCCCCGCTCAGTCCGTCGCCACCACCACCCTGCAACCCGGCGACGCCGGGTTTTTTTCGCCTGTGAGCTTTTTGAGGTCCACCATGAATTTAAGCAAACGCGAGTTTTTCCAGGTGCTTGGTGCTGGCGCTGCGGCCGGTATGGGCCTGGGTGCCTGGGCCGATGCCGATGCACAGACCGCCAGCGCGGGGCTGTACGACGCGCCGCGTTTTGGCAACGTCTCCTTCCTGCACATGACCGATTGCCATGCGCAACTGCGGCCGATTCACTTCCGCGAGCCCAGCGTCAACCTCGGCGTGGGTAGCATGAAAGGGCAGCTTCCGCATCTGGTCGGCGAGCAGTTGCTCAAGGCCACCGGCGTGCGCCCTGGCACCGCCGAGGCGCATGCGCTGTCCAGCCTGGACTTTGAGAAAGCGGCCAGGCGCTATGGCAAGGTCGGCGGCTTCGCGCATCTGGCCACGCTGGTCAAACAGCTTAAATCGACACGGCCCGGTGCCCTGCTGCTAGACGGCGGCGACACCTGGCAGGGCTCGGCGACCGCGCTGTGGACCAACGGCCAGGACATGGTCGATGCCTGCAAGCTGCTCGGCGTCGATGTCATGACCGGCCACTGGGAGTTCACTCTGGGGATGGAGCGCGTCAAGCAGATCATCGACAAGGTCTTCGCCGGCAAGATCGAATTCGTCGCGCAGAACGTCAAGACCACCGACTTCGGCGACCCGGTGTTCAAGCCCTACGTGATGCGCGAGATCAACGGCGTGCCCTGCGCCATCGTCGGCCAGGCGTTTCCGTACACGCCGATTGCGAACCCGCGCTACATGGTGGCCGACTGGGCCTTCGGCATCCAGGACGAGAGCATGCAGAAGGTGGTGGACGAGGCGAGGGCCAAGGGAGCGCAGGTGGTGGTGCTGCTGTCGCACAACGGCATGGACGTCGATCTGAAGATGGCCTCACGCGTCAGCGGCATCGACGCCATCATGGGCGGCCACACGCACGACGGCATGCCGGTCGCCAGCGTTGTCAGTAACAAGGGCGGCAAGACGCTGGTCACCAATGCCGGCTCCAACGGCAAGTTTCTGGCGGTGATGGACTTTGATGTCAAAGACAAAAAGGTTGCCGATTTCCGCTACAAGCTGCTGCCGATTTTTGCCAACATGCTGCCGGCCGACAAAGAGATGGACGCGCTGATCACCAAGGTGCGCGCGCCCTATGAGGCCAGGCTGAACGAGAAGCTCGCCGTGACCGAAGGCACGCTGTACCGACGCGGCAACTTCAACGGCACCGGCGACCAGTTGCTGCTCGACGCGCTGATGGACGTGCAGGGCGCCGAGATCGCCTTTTCACCCGGCTTTCGCTGGGGCACCTCGCTGCTGGCCGGCCAGACTATCACCCGCGAATGGCTGATGGACATGACCGCCACCACCTACTCCTATGCCACGCTGACCGAGCTGAGCGGCGAGACCATCAAGACGATTCTGGAAGACGTTTGCGACAACCTGTTCAACCCCGACCCCTACTACCAGCAGGGCGGCGACATGGTGCGCGTCGGTGGTCTGCAGTACAGCTGCAACCCGCTGGCCACGATGGGCAAGCGCATTGAGGACATGCGCCTGGGCGGCAAGCCGATCGAAGCCTCCAGGATGTACAAGGTCGCAGGCTGGGCACCAGTGGCCGAAGAAGCGCGCAGCGCGGGCAACAAGCAGGTGTGGGAGGTGGTTGAAAGCTGGCTGGTATCTAAAGGCGGCAAGGTGGCGGCGCGCCAGGCCAATGTGCCGAAGCTGACGGGCGGCCTGCCCAATCCGGGGTACCTGGCCGGCTGACACGGCCCGACATCGCCACCAGCCCGGCTACTTGAACACCACCGTCTTTGCCCCATTGACCAGCACCCGGTGCTGGGCATGCCAGGTGACGGCGCGCGACAGCACCACGCTCTCGACATCACGGCCAATGGCCGTCAGGTCCTCAGGCCCCTGGGCATGATCGACGCGGGCTATGCCCTGCTCGATGATCGGCCCTTCGTCGAGTGCCGCCGTCACGTAGTGCGCGGTGGCGCCGATGATCTTGACGCTGCGGTCGTGCGCCTGGAAGTAAGGCCTGGCGCCCTTGAAGCTGGGGAAAAAAGAGTGGTGAATCTTGATCGCCCTGCCAGCCAGCGCCCGGCACAGCGGTTCCGACAGCACCTGCATGTAGCGCGCCAGCACCACCAGCTCGACCTGTTCGCGGGCCATCAACTCCAGCAGTTCGGCCTCGGCCATCGTCTTGGACTCGGGCGTCACCGGCAGGTGGACGAAAGGCAGGCCGCAAGACGCGGCCAGATCGGCATAGTCGATATGGTTGGACACGATGGCGCGAATGTCGATCGGAATCAGCGAGATGCGCCAGCGAAAGAGCAGATCGTTCAGGCAGTGGCCGAGCCGCGAGACCATCACCAGGCTGCGCATGCGCCGGTCCACCGGATGCAGGGTAAATGTTGATCGCAGCGCTGCGGCCAGCTTCTGTACATCGTCCTGTAGTCCGGCACTCTTGCCGGCCGGCAGCCCGAACTTGACCCGCATGAAGAACGGTCCGGTGCTTTGGTCGTTGAACTGCGCGGCTTCGGCGATGTAGCCGCTGCGCTCCAGCAGCAAGGCCGCGACAGCGTGAACGATGCCGATGCGGTCGGGGCAGGAAAAAGTCAGGATGAAGGAGTTGGCATGGCTTGTTTTAAGGGCACGGGGCGTTGATTTATACACGAGCGACCAGCGCCTGCAGCCCGGCGTGGCATCGGCAAAGCCGCGCGGCCCTGCCACCTGTCTGGCCCGGTCAGGCGGCCGGAGCGCCTGCCACCGGAGTCGTGCCGTCGGGCTGAAAGTAGGGCAGGAGCACCAGCCGCAGCGCGTCGGGTATCGGCACCGCCTTGCCAGATTCAAGCCGCATGAACACCACCACCGCATCGGCGATCAGCCGGATGCGGGCGGTCTTGCCGCTGGGGTCTGGCGGGCCGGCGATTTCGTAGTGCATGCCCAGGCTGGCCTGGCCGACCCGGCTCAGGCTCAGGCTGATCTCGACGCGCTCGCCGTGGCGGCACATGCCGGCAAAACGGGTTTTCAGATCGACTATAGGCAGGCCGAAACCCTGACCGATAAGCTGGTGCTCGGGGCAACCGATGTGCGCAAGAAAGTCTTCCTGCACCTCGTGCAGCAGGTGAAAGTACTGCGGATAAAAAACGATGCCGGCCGGGTCGCAATGCTGAAAGCGAATCAGCTTGGGCGTGGTGAAGATCATGCGCGCACCTCCGGTCATGCAGGCTGCTGGAACCCAGCCGCCCGGTAGGTCAGCACCAGCGTGTCGCGAAAGCTGTGGACAGCGTCGGGGGTGGCCGGCAGGATGGGCGTGGTTTCGTGAATCACCCGGGCGTCGTCCAGCAGCAGCGCGCTCAGCGGCTCGGCCATTACGAAGCGCACGCCGTGCGGGCCGTTGGCATCAAACACCCGGGTCTCGCCGCCTTTCACCTCATGCCGGCCAACCAGCAGCACCACGACGAAGTCCACGCCGTCCCGGTGCGCTCCTTCGGGGGTCGGTCGGCCGACGCCGCCGGCCGTGTCGATGCGGAACTGGTGCGACTCGATGTACCAGCGCTCCACCGGCCGAACCTCGGCAAACAGCCTCCCCAACGCCGTGAGGAGTGCGGTGAACGTCGGCGAGCTGGCCACGGCCGGCTCCATCGGCTCGAACCAGCGAAGGATGCCGCCATGCAGCGCGTTGTAGTCGGTCGGCTGCCAGTGCGCACGCTGCGGCGTCTGCGTCAGACGAGATCGGGCCGCCACGGACTCGCCAGAGTGGTGCACAGGGTGCGCAGGGTCCGCAGCCGACGCGAGCTGCTGCACGAAGCAGCTATGCCGGCGCTGCCGGTAGTGGCCGCCGTCTTTCAGATGCGCGTCGGGCGGCAGGCGCTGCCAGGATGGGGTCAGCGCCTGCCATGCGGAGTGCCAGTCGGCGTGCAGTCCGAGCGTGGCACTGAGTGCGCCGGGCTGCAGCAGGCACAGGCCGTCTTGCTGCAGGGCCTGCGCTGCGGGTTTGGGGGTGGTCGGGATCGAGAACATGGGCCTATTTTGCGCGAGCTGCGCGCTTGCGATTGATTTCCCCTCTCCCTCCGCGACAGGGGTAGGGAGGGCAGCCGGCGGTGGAAGAGTCCCCGGAGTCGCCATCGGGGGGGCCTCACCCCAACCCTCCTACGAAGGGAGAGAGGGAAAGAAGCAACGACGATGTTGGGCAACCTGAATAGCCACATAAAGTTAAGAAAAAACGGGCCTAAGACCAAGCAATACGGGCTTAAGCAACTATGAAGTTAATAGCGTCCAGAAAGTGGCACGGGGGTGTGGCGAAAGCCGAATGCGGCCTACAGACCGGCCAGCGCGTGCAACCCATAATGAATTGACCCAGGCTGCCAGGGGCT
>JAJAYS010000030.1 GCA_026786065.1 Polaromonas sp. | reverse complement strand
GGCCAAGGTCATCAAAGACGGTGGAGTCAAGGGCGACGCATGACCGGCAGGTGTTCGTCGCCTAAGCGTCCAGTGACCGCTATTAAGCAGCTGCCTCTCGAAGGGGTGCGCGTGCTCGACATCAGCCAGGTGATGGCCGGCCCATATGCCTGCATGCTGCTGGCCGACCTGGGCGCCGATGTCATCAAAATCGAGCCGCCGGGTGGCGGCGACCAGACGCGCGGCGCGATGGGCTTCAAGATGAAAGGCGCCGACTCGCTGGGCTTTCTCAACATGAACCGCAACAAGCGCAGCGTCACGCTGGACCTCAAAACCGAGGCCGGACGCGGCGTGCTGCTGCGCATGGCAAAAGACGCCGACATCCTGCTCGAAAACTACCGCCCCGGGGCGATGAAGCGGCTCGGGCTGGGTTACGAGGTCGTCGCCGCGATCAACCCGAAGCTGGTTTACACCAGCATTTCGGGCTTCGGCCAAACCGGTCCCTGGGCCGACCGGCCCGGCTTCGACCTGATGGCGCAGGCCATGTCGGGGGTGATGAGCGTGACTGGCTATCCGGGCGGGCCGCCGGTCAAGGCCGGCGTGCCGGTGGCCGACATCGGCTGCGCGCTGTTCGCGGTGTACGCGACGTTGTCGGCCTACATTGGCGCGCAATCCAGCGGGCAGGGCCAGCATGTCGATGCGTCGCTGTTCGACTCGGCACTGGCGTTTTCAGTTTGGGACATTTGCGACTACTGGGGCACCGGTCGGGCGCCCGAGCCGCTGGGCACCTCCAACAAGATGACCGCCCCGTACCAGGCGATGGCCTGCTCGGACGGCCACTTCGTGATGGGCGCCAACAACCAGAAACTGTGGGTCCAGTTGTGTGCTCTGCTGGGCCGCGAGGAGCTGCTGGAAGACGCTCGGTTTTCAACGATTTCGCTGCGTCTGGCCAACCGTCCGGCGCTTGAGCATGAGCTTGAACGCAGCTTCCGCCAGCAACCGAAGGACTACTGGGTCAGCACGCTGCTCGATGCAGGCATCCCGGCCGGGCCGATCCTGACTTATCCGGAAGCGTTCGGTAGCGACCATGCCAAGGCTAGAGGGATGCGCATGGAGATCGACCATCCCATCGAAGGCAAGGTTCCTAATATCGGGTTTGCGGTCAAGCTGTCGGGCACGCCGCAGCAGGTGCGCCGGCATCCGCCGCTGCTCGGCGAGCATACGCAGGAAGTGCTGGGCGAGATCGGCCTGAGTGCCAGGGAGCAGGCTGATTTGCGCGCCCAGGGCGCGTTCGGCGCATGACGACCGAAGGCGCGGTCCAGCTGTCGATCGCAGACGGGGTCGCAGCGGTGCTGTTCGACCGTCCGCAGGCACGCAACGCGATGACCTGGGCCATGTACCAGCAGCTGAGGGCCATCTGCGAAAAACTCGCGGCTGACCGCAGCGTTCGCGTCGTTACCTTCCGCGGCGCCGGCGGGGAGGCCTTTGTGGCCGGCACCGACATTGCGCAATTCGCCGCCTTTCAGACCGGCGACGACGGCGTGGCCTATGAGCGGCAGATCGACTACAGCATATCGCTGGTCGAGTCGCTGCCGATGCCGACCGTCGCGGTGCTGGAGGGCTGGACCATAGGCGGCGGCCTGGCGATTGCAACCGCCTGCGATTTCCGCATTGCCACGTCTGCCTCGCGCTTTGGCGTGCCAATTGCCAAAACCCTGGGCAATTGTTTGTCTATCGCCAACCTCGCGCGGCTCGTCGCCGTGTGGGGCATGCCGCGTGTCAAACGCATGCTGCTGCTGGCCGAACTGATCCACGCCGACGAGGCCCTGGCCTGCGGCGCTGTGCTGCAGGTCTGTGCGCCCGAAGCGCGGGGCCCGGCGGAAACCCGCGGGGGCCTGGGTCTGTGCGGGCGGGCCCCGGTGCCCCACGCCGTCACAATGGCGGGCTGGCGTCGCCTGGCGGTGCAGGGCTTGCCGGAAGGCGAAGACCTGATCCGGCGCTGCTATGGCAGCGCAGATTTTCACGAGGGCGTCGCGGCGTTTGTTGCAAAACAAAGCCCGCACTGGACCGGCTGCTGAGGCGTACCGACTGGTCTCGGGGCTCCTGCGGCGGGCCTGATGGGCGAACAAAAAGGGTACAGCCCGTGCGATCCATGCCACCCTTTGTGGGCAGGTATTGACTTTTTTTTCGTTCGGCTACGAGCCTACTGGGCAGGCTTGGATGCCCTTCGGCGGCGACTTTTTCACGGTCAGGGCGGAAAAAAAGCGCATCGCTCGTTTTGGTGTTCTGACCACTGAAGCAGCCCGGGTGCGCCCACTGAAGCACGATTTGTACGGGCCAAACCGCATATATTCATGCAATTTCAAAATTTGTTTCATAACGCCCAAATCAGTGACATCACGCCTCAGACCAGGAGCCACCCCTCATGTCCCTAATTCACAAATCCGTCGCCAGCCTGGCGTGCCTTGCTTTTGCTTCGGGTCGGTCTTGACCCCGGAGTGAAATTGCTCGTGCGTGCCGTGATCGGCGTACAGCGCGATGATGCCTTGGCCACTGAGCTGCGCAGGCAGAGTCGTGGCCCAGCCCTCCTGCGTGAGATCGGGAACCAGCAGCACTTGCCCATGCTTGTCGATCGTGTCTTCGATCAGGCGCAGCAAGCGTTGTGAACCTGTCCGGCCTTGGGTTTGGTACCACCAACAGGAATCGAACCTGTATCTAGCGCTTAGGAGGCACTCGTTCTGTCCATTGAACTATGGCGGCAGCCTCGGAAATAGCAGAAATTGTATGCGCTGGTCTGGCGGACGTACTTTGCGGCAAGCATGGTTTGGGCTTAGTTGAACGGAATCGTATAGATCAGGTCAATGGCCCCCTGGCGCCCGGCCTGGCCGCGCACCGTGAAGCGCTGCGACAGGTCGTAAAACAAGAACAGCGTACCGATGGCGCCCGAAATGCTGCGTTCATACGACGCGTAAAAATTGCGCGAGAAGCGCTTGCCCAGCGTGACTGCAGCCTGCGTCACGCCGCCATTGGCATTGCTCGAAGCCCCGCGAAACGACAGCTCGTCAAGTCCCAGCGAATCGGCGAGTCCGGCGGTGTTGGCACCGGTTTTTGCACCGAGCAGTGCCAGCGCGGCCTGCTGGACCAAGGCGGCTTCCGCCCCGCCGCTGGCCGACGCACGCCCGACTATCAGCCAGGAAAGCTTTTCGGCATCGGACAAATCCGGCTGGGCGTACAGCCGCACGCGCGGCAGTTGCGCGGTTCCCAAAATTTCAACACCGACACGCTGCGTCAGGTTGGGGCGAATCGCGAGGATATCGAGCGAAGGATTGTCGATCGCGCCGGTAAAACGCAGCAGTCCGCGCTCGACCTCAAGCCGCTGTCCGTACGCGCGGTATTCGCCGCCAGACGTGGTGATGACGCCGTTCAAGCGGGGGCTGGCCAGCGACTCGCCGCTCAGACTCACTACGCCGCGAAGGCGCGTCTCCAGCCCTTTGCCGACGACCAGAAAGTCGGGGCCGAGGTCGATCTGCAGTGCAAGCTTGACTGCGCGGGCCTCGCCTTGCGCCGACAGGCCGCGTCCTGGGCTAACGCTGGCCGGCGCCTGCGGGCCGGCCGCGCTGCGGCTGTCGGTGCGCACCACCACGTCGTCGCCGAGTTGTGGCGTGCCCTCGTCCGGCAGCGTAATTCGGGCCGAATCGAAGCGCAGCTTGCCGGTCAGCGTCGTTTGTGCGCCGTTCAGGCTGGCTTCGACATCTCCTGAGAGCGTCGCCTGGCGGTCGCTGCGCAAACCGGCACGCAGCCGGTCGAGCCGGCCGGTCAGGCGCACATTCGGCTTGCCGTTGATCCAGCCGGCTTCGCCGCGCGCGATCAGGGTCCCGCCCGAGCCTTTTTCACCCATACCTTGCAGGCTGAACTCGCTGATGCGCAGGCGTGCCCCGTCGAACTGCGCGATCAGGCGTCCGTTGCCCAGCTCGATGCCATCAACCACCGAACGCAATGCGATGTCGCCTGCCTGCAGCGTGCCGGTCAGCTTCGGATCGGCGCGCGTGCCGCCGACAGCGATGTTGGCCGCCAGCGCACCGCGTAGCCGCCAGCCGGGTGGCGCCAGCACCGACCACAAGCCCAGCCTCGGAAACTGCGCCTGGATTTGCCCCTTGAGCGGCGCCTCGGCCGGCCAGTCCCAACCGCCAAGTCCGCGACCGGGTGCGGCACGAGCCAGCCGCGTTGAAAGCTGCCCGGCGGCCGTGCCGGTGCGTTCGCTGTCCCAGCGCAGGGCCAGGGAGACCGCCTCGCCGTCGCTGTCGATGGACAGTCGCGCGTCGCGGATGCCGGCCACCACGCGGGTGGGTGTGCCTTCAACCGTTTCGGCCTGCAACACCAGGTCGCCGCTGCTGCGAGCCAGTTCGGCTTTCAGGCGCACCGTGCTGCCCAGGCTGATATCCCAACTGCCATCGAACAGCAGGTTGCCCTCCAGCCCGGCGCTGGCAATGCGGCGGTCGGTTACGGTTTCGAGCCAGGACAGCGGCAAACCGCTGATCTTGCCAGCCGAAACAAAGGCGCCGGGCTGCCAGCGGATAGGCTGCCAGGCGATCAACGCTTCGCGCCCGTCGCCGACGCTCGCGCCGGTACTCAGCCGGGCCTGACCGGCGCCGCTTTCAAAAGTACCTTCACTGATCGGCCGACCGGCGACCGGCTGGCGCCACTGCAGCGCGACGGCATCGCTTGTACGTACGAGCCAGCTGTCACGGCCCAGCGCCGGGTCGTCGATCTGCAGTTCGAGTCGTTGCAGCATGCCGCGCCACACACTGGTCTGGTCAACGCCACGCCCACCCGTTGCGTCAGCCTGCAGAACCAGCCGCCGGCCGGCGAGGTCAGCACGCCCCTGCAACGCCAACTTGGCCTGACTGAGCTGGCCCGTCAGCGTGGCCTGCACCGCGCGCAGTTGCAGCAGCCCACCGGCCGCGCCATCCCGGGCCGGCGGAGACATTTGCCAGTCGAGTGCCGGAATGTCGAGGCGGGCCTGCAACGCCGGGTCGCGCCAGCCGCCTTGCCAATCGGCTTTCAAAGTGAGCTTGCCGCTGGCGATGGTGTCCTGAAGCGCAGTGGGCGCGCCAGGCCAGCGCTTCAGCCAGCGCAGCATCAGCGCGCCGTCGCGCACGGTCAGGTTCGCGCTGCCCTGACCCCGCGTTTCGCTCAGTTCGCCATCGACCTGTGCGTCCAGGCCGGGCGCGGTCAGGGTCAATTGGCCTTGCGCGCCTCGGTCACGCGGTTGCAGTTCGACTTGTCCGCGCAGCTCGGCGTCGTCGGTCTGCACCCGCAAGTTAGCGAACGCCAGCGTGCCGCCGGCGCGCCTTGCGTCCCAGCTTCCCTTGGCGGCGACACTGCGCAGCGCCAGCAGCAACGCCGAGGCGCTGTCGGCGCGCCTTGGGGCTACGGCACCACCGGGTGCGCGCGAGCCGCTGGCAGAGAGGTCGGTATCGAAAGTGATGAACGATTCCCGGCCGCTCAGGCGGGCGCGGCCACCCACCGGCCAGGCGGCCAGGCGGCTGTCTATCAGTGCAGGGTTGATGTTGGTCAAGATCGCTTCGGTGCGCCAGGCCGGCCCGCTCGCCGCGTTGGCGCGTGCCGGCTCCGGCGCAACCGGCAAGGAGCGCTCCCATTCGCCGCTGGCCCGCACTACCCCCTGATCCCTTTGGGCCTTGAGAGAGCGCACCAGCAGCGTGCCACCACGCCATTCGGCGCTCGCTTCGAGTTCATCGACCGGGATACGCCGCTGATTCCACGGGCCGGGCAGGCGGTTGGTGAGCTGCGTTTGCAGTGTCCAGGCCTGCTCCATCAGACTCGCGGCGTCGCCCAGCGGTGCTATCGCCACGCGGCCGGTCAAGCGGGCGTGCGGCAGGTCGTGCCACAGGGCGACGGGGTCGAAATCCCGCAACCGAACGTCTGCCTCACGCACCGGCTGCACGGCCCACGGCGCAATGCGCGCCGTCACGCTCGCTTGTGGCTGGGCTAGGGAAGGGCGGGCCGGCGCTGCCGTGGCAGACGGGTCGGCCAGACTCAGTTCGGCCGTCGCCTCCAGATCACTGATTGGTCCTTGCGCCGTCGCGCGCAGATTCAGACCGACGGAATCAGTGGTGCCCGGAATGCCGGTGCGCAGCACGCCAGCGAGCTGCGCGTCCAGCGTCAGCGGCGCGCCAGAGGTCAGGCTGGCCGTCCCTCTGTAGCGCCCATCGGAGATCTGCGCGTTCGTCAACGTCAGCGCGTGGATGCTGCCGTCGTAGCGGTAGTGCCCGGAGAGGTCCGTGCCGGTCTGGATGCTGCGGCCTTTGAGCGTCACTGCCGCGAGATTGAATGCCCTGATCTCGACCGGCCACGGCAGGTGCGCCGATTCGGGCGGCTCGACCCGGGCCGGCCTTGTGTCTGTCAAGGTCAGTTCAGTCGCGCCGAGTTGGGTGATCTCAAGCTTGCGGTCCAGCAGCGTCAACGCGTTCCATGCGAGCGTCAGATCCCGTGCCTCCAGGTCGAGCCCGTCTTTTTGCCAGCGCAACAACCCCACTCGGCCACCCCGGCGCAGCGAACCGCTGACTTGCTCGGTCACCAGCGGCTGGCTGCGAGCCACATGGCGCAATGCCGTCGCCAGAGACCCTTCCGTACCGCTCCACCACCAGGCCAATGCCACCGCAAGCGCGGCCAGCAGCGCAGGCAGGGGCATCAGTGCGACCAGCATGAACCGGACGACCCTGCGCCAGCGCGCCGGGCCGGACTGATCTCCGTCTTCGCGGTGCGCGCGCATCAAAATAAAAATCCCACGCTGACATGAAAGTGCAGCTTCTTGGCTTTCAGGCCGTAGGCAATGTCGGCCTGCAGCGGGCCGATGGGGCTTCTCCAGCGTATGCCGGTGCCGATGCCAGCGACCGGGCGCAGATCGGCAGGACGGTCCGCGACCGCGCCGACATCGACGAACAAGGTGTTTTCCCACTCGCCAGGAAAGCCGTCGCGCAGGATCGGACGCTGCCATTCGATGCTGCCGACGGCGAGGTAGCGGCCCGGCCCGACGCCGCCGTTGGGCAATGGCACGCCGATGTCGCGCAGGTCGTAGCCCCGCACCGTTGCGTCGCCGCCGGTCCGAAACAGTTGCCCGCTCGGAATACGCGCGCTGTTCTGCGCCAGGACCGCGCCGCCTTCGCCCCGCACCGCCAGGCGGCCGTTGGGGAAACTCTTGATGCCGAGCCAGCGCCCCACCGTGCGAAGGTAAGGTTGGCGGGACTGGCCCAGCGTGGTGCCGCCGCCAAGTTCAAAACCCAGCCCGTAGCCGTTGGCCGGGAAAGGCAGCGCGTCGAAGTAGCGACCGGTCCAGAGGTAGTTGGCACTGAGCGACGCGCCGTCGCCGGTTTGGGCCAACGAATTGCTGCCCACGCCGGCGCCGCTGACGCTGGCGCGGTCGTACTGCGCATACACGCTGCGGTCGGTGCGCTCCAGCGCCTGCGTACGCCCGAATCGCAAACGCTGGCCTCGCGTGATCAGCGTGTTGTCGTCGATACGCTCGACCCGCGCCAGTGCCAGCCAGCGCCACTGCGACTCGCTCGGTATGGCGGTCCATTCGGTCTGCGCAAAAGGTGTTTTGCGGTCAAGCTGTAATTTGCTGACAGCGCGCCAGCCCAGACCCGGAATGCGTCGGTGCGTATGCTCGACCGAAGCCCGAGGCCCGCTGTCGGTCGTCAGCCCGACGCCGAGCACGACTTTCTGCAGCGCAGCCTCGCGCACCTGTACCTGCACCGGCGCAGCCAGCGGATCGCTGTCGGGATCGACGAACACGTAAGCCGAATCAAAATAACCGCTCGAAGCCAGCCGCTGCTGCGCCTGAACCAACTGGTTCTGGTCGTACACCGCTCCTTCGCCCAGGCGCACCAGCCTGGTCACCAGCAGCGGGTCGTAGCGCTCGATGCCGGTCACCTGCATGGCGCCCAGCCGGTACAGCGGCCCGGAGTCGAGCGTGACCGACAGCCCGGCCGTTTTGCTGACCGCATCGACATCGGCCAGGCTGCTGGTGAGCCGGCCGGCCGGATAGCGCCGAACGACCAGGCCGCGCAGCGCTTCGGCCTTGGCTGCGTTCCACCCATTTTGCGTAAAACCGCGCCCTTCAGGCAGTCGCCAATTGCGCACGATGGCGCTGCGTTGCCCCAGCGCATCGAGGTCGCCACTTCGCGCAATGTCGCCTTCAAAATGGATGGCAACATCGGCAATCCGGGTCCGCTCGTTCGGAACAACGGCAATGACAACAACCGGGTGCTGAGCGGGCGCACGCTCCTGTGTGATGACGACGTCGGGGCTGAAGTAACCGGCTGTGCCCAGCAGGTTGCGCACATCGCGTTCGGCCAGTACGACCAGCCGGGCCAGCTCGCTGTCGTCAAGGTCGGTCAGTGCGCGGTAACGCTGCAGCCCGACGTTCCTGTCGATCAGCTCGCGCAGATTCGAAAATTCCGGTGGCGTGCGCACCTCGATGTCGAATGCCGTCGAAACGGCCGGAGCGAATGCAGGTCCAGTTGCAAGAGCGGATGCCGGGCCTGGCCCGGGAAAGCCGTTACTCGGCTGCACCGCACCAATCGCATCAGCGCTGAAGCCAGGCGAGCCCGTCTCTCCCGAATTCTGGGTGAGCACGGGCTGGGCGTTGACGGACACGGTGGGTGTCGTCGCCAGGAGCAACGACAACGCAACAACGCGAAAAAATGGGTGTACCAGCAAGGGTGTTGGAAGGGCATGCGGGCCGGCTGCTTTGGGTTGCTGCCTGGCCCATTGACCAGCTTGATTCTATGGACCCCCGAGATAGCCCGACTTTTCAGGTCTTTGCAACTCGGGCGCCATTTCCCGGTGGGCCGGTTCATCGCTTGTTCATGTGAATGGAGT
>JAJAYS010000029.1 GCA_026786065.1 Polaromonas sp. | reverse complement strand
CTTCGACCAGCCGTACCGCCTCTTGCTTAAATTAGAGCGTGTATCGAGCCATCAATACCTTCGTCATTTCCGTTCTCCTTGTCTGAATTGAACCACTCAGCAAGGAGTAGGTTTTCTGGGGGCAAGGTCATTTTTCGTTTCAGGCGACGTCAATACTGTGAACGCGAAACAGGCCGGTTCGCCGATCAGAAAAATAGCATTTCAATGTTTCGGAAACGGTTTTGAAGGCCAGTTCCTCCCACGGAATTTGCCCTTCCGTGAACAGCCCTGTTTCCATCGTTTCGTGGCCTGGGTCGAAAACAGGCGAAAGTAGTCTGGCGCGGTAGAACAGGTGCAGCTGTCCGACCCGAGCCACATTGACCACCGTGAACAGCTCCAGCAGGTCAAAGCGCGCACCCGCTTCTTCGACGGTTTCCCTGGCTGCTCCCTCTGCCGAGGTTTCGCCAAGCTCCATAAAGCCGGCCGGCAGGGTCCATTTGCTCCGACGCGGCTCGATGTTGCGTTTACACAGCAGGACCTGCTCACCGGTTTCGCCCCAAAACGGTACTGTTCCGACGACGTTCAGCGGGTTCTCGTAATGCACCGTGGCGCATTGGGGGCACACCGCCCGTTGCTTGCTGTCGCCGTCGTCGGGCAAACGGTAAACCACCGCCTTACCGCAATCGCGGCAGTGTTTGATTGGGGCTCTTTGCATGGGGCGAGTTTAGCGGTCCGCGGCCTGGCTGATGCGCGAGCGCAGACAGGAAGGGGGCAGAGATCAAGTACGCAGGCAACCCTTTCGCTATTAAAAAAGGGGCTTAGGAAGCAGAGCTTATAGACAGCTAAGCTAAGTCCTTATCTTGATTCAGAAAAATCGGTATTTCACGCATTCAAAAATCAGTGAGGCCAAATTCAGGCAGATCCTGCGCTACTTTGCAATGGATTTGACTGCCACCGACTGCGCCGAGCTCAGTGGCGTTTCAGTGCGTTCGGTCAACACCATCTACCTTCGCATCCGCGGGCGCCTGGCCCAACACTGCGCGCTGGTCTCGCCTCTGGGCGGCGAGCTCGAAGCCGACGAGTCCTATTTCGGCCCACGCCGTGTGCGAGGTGTACGCGGCCTCGGCTCAGGCAAAAAGACGGTGGTGTTCGGGCTGCTAAAGCGCGGGCACAACGTTTATACGGAGATCGTTCCCAACGCCTCCAAGGCGATCTTGCAGGCCATCATTAGGGGCAAAGCCGATATTGCCAGTGTGATTCATACGGATCGCTGGCGCGGCTATGACGGTCTGGTCGATGTGGGCTTTGACAAACACCTGCGGGTCAACCACAGCAACAATGAGTTCGCCAGGGGCGCCGTCCATGTCAACGGTATCGAGAGCTTCTGGAGCTACGCAAAACGCAGGATGGTGCAGTTCAATGGGGTGCCCAAGCACACGTTCCATCTGCATCTGAAAGAAACCGGGTTCCGCTTCAACCATCGCCATGGCAGCCTGTACCACGCGTTGCTATCCTTGCTCAGACACAACCCTCTTTAATCGTCCTCTACTTCCTAAGCCCCTTATTTAATAGCTAACAACGACCGAATTACAATGGCAGAAGTCAGATTTTTTCTGTCGCGGCGAGGGCGTGAAGGAGCGCTGTGCCAACGCGGCGCAACCCACCAGCCCTGGCGTCAGGCAATGCCGGTTTGAACAGGAAGCAGCGGCGCGCCGTCCACGGCCGGGTTCCAGTGGCGCAAAAACTGCGCAGCCAGCAGGCCTTCGCCACGCTCCAGCACAAAGTAGCGGAAAGCTTCGGTCGCCGGAGAAAGCATCTTGGCCAGCGTGTGGACGCAGTGCCAGCGCCGCACGACCGGCGCCCCTTCGACCGGAATGATCTTCAGCAGCCCCTGGTCCAGCTCCAGTCCCAGCGTGTGCAGGGACAAAAAGGCTATGCCCATGCCGGCCATCACTGACTGTTTGATCAATTCGTTGCTGTCCACTTCCATCTCGACACGCAAATCAACCGTCTTGCGCTTGAAGAATTCCTCAAGTGCCGCGCGCGTTCCGGAGCCCTGCTCGCGAATGATGAACGGGGCATCCAGAACGTCGTCCACGCTGACAGGGCCCGCGCCGACCAGTCGGTGACCAGGCGCAGCGATAAACACGTGGGGATGCGCTGCAAACGGCTCGGCGCGCGTCGCCGGCTGCTGTGGGGGCCGCCCCATGATCGCGATATCCACCTCGCTGGCTCGAAGCGACCGCACCAGCTGGCTGCGGTTGCCGACCAGCAGTTTGATCTCCAGACCCGGGTGTTCGCGTTTGAACCCGGCTAGCAGCGGCGGCAAAAAATAGGTTGCGGTGCTCACCATGCCGATGGTCAGCGTGCCGAATTCAAGCTTGAGCAGCCGCGCCGTCACGTCTTCCGCATCCTTCAGCGTCGCCAGGATTTTGCGCACATACACCAGCATGTATTCGCCGGTGGTGGTCAGGCTGATGCTGCGCCCGGAGCGGTCGAACAGCGGCAGCCCGACATGTCCTTCCAGCTCCTTGACTTGCATCGTGACGGCTGGCGGCGTCAGGTGCAGCGCCAGCGCGGCCTTCGAAAAGCTCAAATGTTTGGCGACCTCGTTGAAAACCCGCAGCTGTCGAAAAGTGGCGTTCTTCATTCAGCAATACCTTAACTGAAATGAATGAAGCTTTGAATTTACCTTGCTTCAAGTGCTGCCTATAGTTTGGCGATACCGCGCAGTGCAATTCACCATTCATTAGCCGAGCAGGAGCAAACCATGGGCAACCCACAGATCACCGACAGCAAAGAGCGTTACAAGTCCGGCGTCATGCCGTACAAAAAGATGGGCTACTGGGATCCCGACTACGACATCAAGGAAACCGACTTGCTGGCGATGTTCCGCATGACCCCGCAAGAAGGCGTCGAGGCCGACGAATGCGCGGCCGCCGTCGCTGGTGAATCTTCAACCGCGACCTGGACGGTCGTGTGGACCGACCGCCTGACCGCCTGCGAGATGTACCGCGCCAAGGCCTACCGTGTCGATCTGGTGCCCAACACCGGCCCCGGCACCAAAACCGAGGCACAGTACTTCGCCTACATCGCCTACGACATCGACCTGTTCGAAGGCGGCTCCATCGCCAACCTGACGGCATCGATCATCGGAAACGTTTTCGGCATGAAAGCCGTCAAGGCCCTGCGCCTCGAAGACATGCGCATCCCGGTGGCCTACCTCAAGACCTTCCAGGGCCCGGCTACCGGCGTCGTCGTCGAGCGCGAGCGCATGGACAAATTCGGCCGGCCGCTGCTCGGCGCCACCACCAAGCCCAAGCTCGGACTGTCCGGCCGCAACTACGGCCGCGTGGTGTATGAGGCGCTAAAGGGCGGCCTCGACTTCATGAAAGACGACGAGAACATCAACTCGCAGCCCTTCATGCACTGGCGCGACCGCTTCCTGTATTGCATGGACGCCGTCAACAAGGCGTCGGCCGCCACCGGTGAGGTCAAGGGCCACTACCTGAACGTCACTGCTGGCACGATGGAAGAGATGTACGCTAGAGCCGAATTTGCCAAATCGCTGGGCTCCATCATCGTCATGATCGACCTCGTGATCGGCTACACCGCGATCCAGTCGATGGCGGTCTGGGCGCGCAAGAACGACATGATCTTGCACCTGCACCGCGCCGGCAACTCGACCTACTCGCGCCAGAAAAACCACGGCATGAGCTTTCGCGTGATCTGCAAATGGATGCGCATGGCCGGTGTCGACCACATCCACGCCGGCACGGTAGTCGGCAAGCTCGAAGGCGACCCGATGATGATTCGCGGCTACTACGACACGCTGCTCGACACGCACACCCCGATCCAACTGGAAAAGGGACTCTTTTTCGAGCAGGACTGGGCTTCGCTGAACAAGGTGATGCCGGTGGCCTCGGGCGGCATTCACGCCGGCCAGATGCACCATTTGCTGCACTACCTGGGCGACGACGTGGTGCTCCAGTTCGGCGGCGGCACTATCGGCCACCCCGACGGCATTCAGGCCGGCGCCGTAGCCAACCGCACCGCGCTCGAAGTGATGATCATGGCGCGCAACGAAGGCCGCGACATCTGGAACGAAGGCCCGCAAATCCTGGAGGATGCCGCCAAGTGGTGCGCCCCGCTCAGAGCCGGCCTGGAAACCTGGAAAGACGTGTCCTTCAACTACGCCTCGACCGACAGCCCGGACTTCGTACCGACGCCGACCGCCAGCTACTAATCCATCGAAAGAACCCGCACCATGATGACCAATCTCGGCGGCCGCGTCACGCAGGGCCAGTTCTCGTTTCTGCCCGACCTGACCGACGTGCAGATCACCGCCCAAGTCAAGTACGCGCTCGGCAAGGGCTGGGCCCTCGGCATCGAATACACCGATGACCCGCACCCCCGCAACACTTACTGGGAAATGTTCGGCAACCCGATGTTCGACATGAAAGACCCGGCCGGCATCCTGAAGGAAGTCAACAACTGCCGCAAGACCTTTCCGAACCACTACATCCGCGTGACCGCATTCAGCGCGGTGCGCGGCGTCGAAAGCGTGACGATGAGCTACATCGTCAACCGGCCCAAAAACGAACCCGGATTCCGTCTGGAGCGCCATGAAACCGACGGCCGCACGATGCGCTACACGATTCACCCCTATGCCACCGACAAGCCCGAGGGCGAGCGCTACTGAAACCCGACCGGGGAGCGGGGCGCTGCCGCGCCTTCGCCATGACTAATTTTTTTGACTGAACCGACGCCATGCCCGACACCCCCTCCGCTGCCCTTTCGGTTGCCGCCGCTGCTGCCGCTGCCCAGTTCCTGCCCGACGACACCGCAGTCGATCTGGATGCGGCGTTTCGCGACTCGCAGATTCAGGCCGTTCTAGACAAGCTCGACCGCGAGCTGATCGGCCTGCAACCCGTCAAGACACGCATCCGCGAAACTGCTGCCCTGCTGCTGGTTGACAGGCTGCGCAAAAGCATGGGGCTCAACTCGGGCGCTCCGTCGCTGCACATGTGCTTTACCGGCAACCCCGGCACCGGTAAGACCACGGTGGCGCTGCGCATGGCCGAAATCCTTCATCACCTGGGCTACGTGCGTCAGGGCCACATGGTGGCCGTGACGCGCGACGACCTGGTCGGCCAGTACATAGGCCACACCGCGCCCAAGACCCGGGAAGTGCTGAAAAAAGCAATGGGCGGCGTGCTGTTCATCGACGAAGCCTACTACCTGTACAAGCCCGAGAACGAACGCGACTACGGCGCCGAGTCGATCGAGATTTTGCTGCAGATCATGGAGAACAACCGCGACGATCTGGTCGTAATCCTGGCCGGTTACAAAGACCGCATGGACCGCTTTTTCGAGAGCAATCCCGGCATGTCGTCGCGCATCGCGCACCATGTCGATTTCCCGGATTACGGCGTGGGCGAACTCGCCTGCATCGCCCAACTGATGCTGGAAAAAAGCCAGTACCGCTTCAGCCCCGAGGCTGAAAAAGTGTTCGGGCAGTACCTCGCCAGGCGCATGACCCAGCCGCATTTCGCCAACGCCCGCAGCGTGCGCAATGCGCTGGACCGCCTGCGCCTGCGCCAGGCCAACCGGCTTTTTGCCAGCCGGGGCCAGCGCCTGACCGTGGGCGATTTGTCCACCATCGAGGCCGAAGACATTCTGGCCAGCCGCGTTTTCGCCGAACCGTAAAGGCTTTTCAATCGTGAACCCTGACCTTCTTCAAGCGCTAATTTTCGATGTAGATGGCACGCTGGCAGATACCGAGCAGGCGCACCTGCAAGCCTTCAACGAGGCCTTTGCGCAAGAAGGCTTGCCGTGGCATTGGGACCGCGCGCTTTACACGCAGCTGCTCAACGTGTCCGGCGGCAAGGAGCGCATCACGCACTACTGGCGGCAGGTGCAGCCCGACTTGAAAATCATCGACAGCGCCGCCTTCACCGACACGGTGCAACGCAT
>JAJAYS010000028.1 GCA_026786065.1 Polaromonas sp. | reverse complement strand
GCGCAGCGAGAGCGCGGACGGCCTGCGGCGCCTGGCGCTGCAACGCTGCGCCGTGCTGCGGCTGGGCTTGCCCGACGGCGGCTTGCGGCAATGCCAGACTGCGCTGCAAGACCAATTGCAAGCGCAGCTTTCGCCGACCGATACCCTGCTGACCACCTGGCGCGGCGACGCCCACCCCGACCACGAAAGCTGCGGCCTTGCGGCTGCAGCGGCAGCAAGAAGCTTCGGCTGCCGGTTGCTCGAAGCGCCGGTCTGGCTGTGGCACTGGAGTCGTCCTGGTGACAGGCGGGTGCCCTGGGAGCGCTTGGTCGGGCTGGAGCTCGCGCCCGACGTGGTGGCGCGCAAGGCCTCAGCGCTCGCCGCCCACCGCAGCCAGTTGACCCCCCGCGATGCGGCCACCGGGCCGGTGCTGGGCCTGGATATGGTGCGCCGCGCCGGGCGGCCGACCGAATATTTTTTTGCTGAGATGTGAGCTGTGAGATGTCTGCGGTTCGCGGTGGTCCCTGCGCCCCGCGCGGTGCGCGACGGCCTCCTGCACGCGGCGGCGCGAGGGCGGCAGATGCGCTTAAGAACTTCTGCATAACCCTTGCGGCCCGCGATCAACCGGGCTCGGGCGGTCTGCTGCGTTGCTTTTCTGGCCAATAGCGGGGCTATTGGCCGCAAGAAGGCGCCTTGCAGCCCATCCCGATCCGGCCGCCGCAGACTCGCCTGGGTTATGCAGAGGGTCCTTAACCGCTTGCTTTTTTCGTTACAAACGCTCGGCGCCGGATTCATCCGTGATGCCTTGCCTGCAACCTGGAGCTGCACATGCCGCCTGGCACCCGCTACTTTGAAAAAATGTTCGAAGGCAACGACGACCCGTGGTCCTTCAAGTCGCGCTGGTACGAGGAGCGCAAGCGTGCGCTCACACTAGCTGCGTTGCCACAGCGCCGCTATGCGATGGCCTTCGAGCCAGGCTGTGCCAACGGCGAGCTGTCGGCCGGCCTGTCGGCGCGCTGCAACAGCCTGCTATGCAGCGACGGCACGCCGCGGGCGGTCGAGCTGGCGCGCCAGCGGCTGGCCGGCCAGGCGCATGTGCGCGTGGTTCAGGGCTGGGTGCCAGACGACTGGCCTGACGGTGCGTTTGATCTGATCGTCATCAGCGAGATAGGCTACTTTTTGAGCCCTGGCGCGCTGCACCGCGTGGCGGCGCGCACCCTTGGGTCGTTGGCGCCCGGTGGCACCGTGCTCGCCTGCCATTGGCGCTGGCCGGTGGCAGGTTGCGAGCTGGGTGGCGACGCGGTTTCGGCGCGGCTGGCAGAGGGCCTGCAACTGCCGCTGGCAACTACCATCCTGGACCAGGATTTCCGGCTCGACCTGTGGTTTGGCGATGGGCGCTCGGTCGGGCAGCGTGAAGGCCTGGTCTGAGCTGCAGGTTGGCGCAAAGCGGTTTTTAGCTGAAAAACCAGGCTGGACTGGGCGGCGCGGGGGCCACTTACTCTTACCAGTGAAAATTTCGTCTGCGAAGTGCAAAGGCACCTAAAAACGGGCATGTAACAACTGTTGCCAATGCATCCGTTTTTTTGGATACTTTGGTTTCAACCCGATTGCTACCTAACACCATGGCCAGTTCTTTCCGCCTTTCCCAGCTAAACGACGCTGTGAAATTCGAACGCTCGGAGGATTACAAGCGGGAGCAGCGCTGCGATGCGTTTCTGGAGCGGATCGTGTTGTACCAAGTCGGCAAGAGCGAGATTCCCAGCGAGATTGAATTTTTGCGCTTTCGCGAAGACTTGATGCGGGTCGCTGCGGTCCGGGCACTGAAGTCGGGCAAGCCGGGCCAGACGGCCTAGTGTGAGCAGGCCGGCAGTCTCGCTGGCCGTTGCCCGCCCGGCGTGTGGTGCCGATAGCCTTGGTGGCCCGGAAGCGCCAACTCAGCCCGTCCAGTCGCTATAAATTAAATAGCTGTCAACGCCCGTAAATAAAGAGCTTGGGGCCGTTACAATTAAATTTCTTTGCCCTTCGCCTTCATCTTGGGCGACGGCCCGGAACCGCTGCGCTGCGGGTCACTCCAATCTTTCCAGTGCGGCCGGTTGCCGCCAGAAAGTTCATGATGCGTGGCATTTCGGTCTCCCCTTCTTCCCCTTCTTCCTCTTCTTCCCTTTCTTTCGTTTTCTCTTCGGGGCTGGCTTGCCGCGCAGCAGCTCTGGCCTCTGCGCTGCTGCTCGGTGCCTGCGCGATCGGTGGTGGCAAGGTGGGCATGACCCGCGACGACATCGTCGCCCGATACGGCGCGCCCGGCGTGGTGCTGCCGCTGGCCTCGGGCGAGACGCGGCTGCAGTATTCGCGGCAACCGGCTGGCCAGGAGGCCGAGATGATCGACCTTGACGCCGCCGGCAGGGTCGTGCGGGTGCGGCAGGTCTTGAACCTTAACGAGTTTTCAAAAATCCGTCCCGGCGAATGGACCAGGGGCGATGTGCTGCGGGAGTTCGGCCGGCCAGCCCGAATCGAGCACGCCGGCAACTGGGACGGCGACATCCTGACCTATCGCTGGCGCGAACACGTACTCAACCGCCTGTTTTTTGTGTTTGTTGATCGTCAAGGCCGGGTCGGGCGTACCCAGCAGGGCGACGAATACCTGGAGGTTCCGTTTGACAACTGAGCTTTTTCGATTGAGCCAGTCGGGCAGCCTGAGCGCTTCAGCCTGAAACGGCGCGCCCGATTTCGGGCCAGCGCGCGTGCAGATAGACCCATGCGCCAAGCCCGACCAGCAGCATCGCCAGCGACGCCGCCGCCAGCGCCAGAGTCGAGTGCATCACCAGCGGCGCGATGACCCCGGCCACGATGCCGTTGGCGCTGGAGCCAATGAAAGCCTGCAGTGAAGACGCCATGCCGCGCCGCTCCGGATGCAGGTCCAGCACCAGCAGCGTCACCACCGGCACCATCAGCGCCCAGCCGAAGGCGAACACCGCAATCGGAATCATCGCCCAGGCCACTTGCGGCGCGAACAGCGCATTCGCGGCGAGGTTGAGCACGGCCGTGACCAGCATGATGACGAAGCCGTGGCGTATCTGCGTTTTCGGCGCGATCTTGCCGGCCAGGCGACCGCTCAGCCAGGCACCGGACATGATGCCCGAGATGGTCAACACAAAAAACCAGAAGAACTCGGTCGGCTGCAGCCGCAGATGCTCGCCAAGGAATTCGGGTGCCGACAACACATACAAAAACATGCCGTTGAACGGCACGCCGCTGGCCAGTGCCAGCAGCAAAAAGCGCGCGCTGGAGCCAAGCTGCCAATAGCCGCGCATTAGGTGGCGCACTTCGAAAGGCTGGCGCTGTGCCGGCGCAAGCGATTCCGGCAAATAGCGCAAATTGACGGCCCACAGCACGGCGCCTATGCCGGTCAGAAACCAGAACACGCTGTGCCAGCCCAGATGCACGAACAGCCAGCCTCCGACGATGGGCGCCACCGCCGGCGCGACGCCGAAGTAGATCGTCACCTGACTCATGACTTTTTGGGCCTGCGCTGGAGGATAAAGGTCGCGAATGATGGCGCGCGACACGACGATGCCGGCGCCGGCCGAAAGACCCTGCAGCGCGCGAAAAAACACCAGTTGCTCGATGCTCTGCGACAAGGCGCAGCCGCTCGAGGCCAGCGTAAACAGCGCAACGCCCCACAACACCACCGGCCGGCGCCCGAAGCTGTCGGCCAGCGCACCGTGGAACAGGTTCATGAAGGCAAATCCGAACAGATAGCTCGACAGCGTCTGCTGCATCTGAACCGGCGTGGCGCCCAGCGCCTGACCGATGCCGGTGAAGGCCGGGATGTAGGTGTCGATAGAAAACGGCCCGACCATGCCGAGCACCGCCAGCAGCACGGCGAGCGCCCAGCGCGGCCCGCGCCAGAGCCGGTCTGCGTCCGGGTTCATTCGCTGGTAACGCGTTTCATCGTGAGCGCGGCTTCATACAGATCGTTGCGTGGCTCGCCGGTAATGTCGGTAGCCAGCTTGACGGCGGTCTTCAGGGGCAGTTCGGCCAGCAGCAGTTGCAGCACGCGCAGGCCGTCCTGCGGCGCTTTGGCCTGCGCAAAAGGGTGTAGCACCAGCGCAAACTCGCCCCGCGTGCGCTGCGGGGAGGCGCCAACCCACGCTGCGAAATCCTGGGTCGCCACGGTGGCAATTTCCTCGAACTGCTTGGTGAGCTCCCGGCCTATGGTGAGCGGCCGTTCGCCCAGCGGCGTCATGGCGCGGGCCAGTGCTTCGATGCGGTGCGGGGCTTCAAGGATCACCACGGCGCGTGGCTCGCCATGCAGCAACTGCACCGCCCGGTCGCGCTCGCCCGACTTGCTCGGCAAAAATCCGGCGAATACGAAGGCCGCCCCAGCCGTGCCGCCCGCAATGCCTGCCGCGCTGAGGACCGTCGTGACGCTACTGGCGCCGGGCAGCGGCAGCACCCGCAGCCGGGCTGCCTGCACGGCGGCCACCAGGCGCGCGCCGGGGTCGCTCACAGCGGGCGTCCCCGCATCGCTCACATACGCAACCCGTTCGCCGCGCTGCAGCCGCTCGATGACCAGCGTCGATGCCTGCACTTCATTGTGCTCATGCACCGCCAGCAGCGGCTTGTCGATACCGTACTGGCGCAGCAGCGGCTGGGTGTGCCGCGTGTCCTCGCAAGCAATCGCGTCCACCAGCTGCAGCACATGCAGCGCCCGCAGCGTGATGTCGGCCAGATTGCCGATTGGCGTGGCGACGACATACAGTGTGCTTTCCGGATAATGCTGCGTGCCGGCGGCGGCACGCGCCGCATCCAGGGCCTGATCGAAAGAAGCGTTCAATGTGGTTTTCAAAGAATCGGAAAGGGTCGGCAGCCGGGCCGGGACCGTTGAACACCAACGCATCTGGGCCCACAAATGCAGCCGCAGCAGGTGGGCCGAAGGCGGTGTTGACAAAGCCTACCACCAAGTCGCGTGGCGATGCGGCCGAGGCAGCAGCGAGGGCCTTTCTGATCAGGGCCGGGCTGGTTTTCGAGGCGTCCAATTTCAGCACGCCGGGCCGGGGCGGCGGCGAGATCGACCTGATCATGCGCGACGCCGACGGCACGCTGGTGTTCGTCGAGGTGCGCCACCGTGCCAGCGCCTCGCACGGCGGCGCGGCAGCCAGCATCGGCAGCGTCAAGCAGCGCCGCATTATTTTTGCGGCGCGCCACTATTTGCGCCGCTACAGCAGCCTGCCGCCGTGCCGCTTTGACGTGGTGCTGGTGCAGGGAACGGGTGCGCCGCATTCGATACAGATCGAATGGCTGCGCGCCGCTTTCGACGCATCCTAGCCAGAGCCCCAACCGCAGTGCCAACCCCGCAGCGCGCGCCAGACCGCATCACCCGACCCGCTATCATCAAGCCATGCTCGAACAACGCATTGAACAGCATTTCATCGACAGCGCTGACCTCAAATACCAGTCGGCCCAGATCTTGTCCAAACCCATCGCCGCCGCCGTGCAGGCGATTTTTGCGAGCGTCACCAGCGGCGGCAAAGTGCTTGCCTGCGGCAATGGCGGTTCGGCCGCCGACGCCCAGCACTTCGCCGCCGAGTTTGTCGGACGCTACGAACGCGAACGGCCCGAGCTGGCGGCGATTGCGCTGACCACCGACAGCTCCATCCTGACGGCGATTGCCAACGACTACGACTTCAACGTAATTTTTTCCAAGCAGGTGCGCGCCTTCGGGGCGGCCGGCGATGTGCTGCTGGCGCTGAGCACCAGCGGCAATTCGGCCAACGTGCTGGCGGCCATCGAAGCCGCGCACGAACGCGAGATGACCGTCGTGGCGCTGACCGGCCGCAGTGGCGGAAAAATGACGCACGCTCTGCGTGAAACCGACGTCCACATCTGCGTGCCGCACGAGCGGACCGCACGCATCCAGGAAGTGCATCTGCTGGTGCTGCACTGCATTTGCGATGGTGTGGATACCCAACTACTTGGTGACCAGGAGCCTTTGGCATGACACCCGATTCCACAATTTCATTCCAATCACCGCTGCCGGCCCGTCTGGTGCGCGCATTGCTGGTGGCAACGCTGGCCGGAGCCAGCCTTTCGGCCTGTATCCCGCTGCTGGGGACGGGTGCGGCCGGTGGCGCCCTGATGGCCGCCGACCGCCGCACCTCGGGTGCGCAGCTGGAGGACGAAGGCATCGAGCTGCGGGCGTCGAGCCGAGTTCGGAACACCCCGGTGGCGCAGCGCGCGCACGTCAATATCACCAGCTACAACCGGCAGGTGCTGATCACCGGCGAGGCAGCCAATCTGCAGGACAAGCAGCAGGTCGAGCAGATAGTCAGAAGCGTCGAGAACATCAACTCGGTCGTCAACGATCTGCAGATCGGCTTCATCAGCAGCCTTTCAACGCGATCGAACGATGCGCTGCTCAGTGGGCGGGTCAAGGCGCGGATTCTCGATTCGCGGGACTTGTTCCTGAAAGCCTTCAAGGTGTTCACCGAGAGCGGCACGGTCTATTTGATGGGCCGGGTGACGCAGCGTGAAGCCGACCGCGCAACCGAGGTGGCCCGTAGCGTGCCTGGTGTGCAAAAGGTGGTGCGGGTTTTCGAGATCATTTCAGAAGAGGAACTGGCCGGCACGGTGAAGGTTCGCACCGGCGCACCGGCAGCGTCAACCGCTGCGCCTGCACAGGTCGAGCCGAATGCGCCTTCAGCGCCGCTGACGCCGCTTGTCACGCCGGTGGCACCGCGACCCTCGAACTGAACGGCTTGCCGCTGCTGAGCGGTGACCGCTACTGCGCAACGCTATTTCAGTCGGCGAATCAGGCTCGATGTATCCCAGCGTTGGCCGCCCAGCCCCTGCACGTCGGCGTAGAACTGATCGACCAGCGCGGTCACCGGCAAACGCGCGCCGTTGCGCTTGGCCTCGTCCAGCACCAGGCCCAGATCCTTGCGCATCCAGTCCACCGCGAAGCCGAAGTCGAACTTGTCGGCGACCATCGTCTTGCCGCGGTTGTCGAGCTGCCAGCTTTGCGCCGCGCCCTTGCCGATCACGTCGAGCACCTGGTTCATGTCGAGTCCAGCTCGCTGGCCGAAGGCAATGGCTTCGCTGAGGCCCTGAACCAGTCCGGCAATGCAGATCTGGTTGACCATTTTGGTCAACTGGCCGGCCCCGCTGGCACCCATCAGGGTGAAGGCTTTGGAGAACGCCATGCCGGCTGGCTTGACGGCATCGAATGCCACCTGGTCGCCGCCGCACATCACGGTGAGCAGGCCGTTTTGCGCGCCGGCCTGGCCGCCCGACACCGGGGCATCAATGAACTGCAGCCCGGCTGCGCGTGCCGCTGCGTCGAGCTCGCGGGCGATGCTGGCCGAAGCCGTGGTGTGGTCAACGAAATTGCGGCCCGGCTGCATGCCGGAAAACGCGCCGTCAGCGCCCAGCGTGACCGAGCGAAGATCGTTGTCGTTGCCGACGCAGCAAAACACGATGTCGGCCTGGGCCACGGCCTCGCGCGGCGTGGCGGCGCTGGCCGGCGCGCCGTGGCCGGCGAACTCGCTGCAAAACGCTGCGGCTTTGGCCGGGTTGCGGTTGTACACCGTGACCTTGTGGCCCGCTTGCGCCAGATGGCCGGCCATCGGAAAACCCATTACGCCGAGGCCCAGAAAGGCCACGTTGCGGGGGGCGGAAGACTCGTAGGTTTTGGGGTTGGTGCTACTCATCCGCGAATTATCGCGGAAGGTCAGTCAGCGCGCGATCAAGTCGCAACGGAGCAAATGGCGACCTGACCCAATGCAGTTCGTTTAAGACCGTTCGCCCTTTGCTTGTCGAAGGGCTGCCGGCATAGGGCAAGGCTTCGACAAACTCAGCCCGAACGGTTTTAGATTTAACCGAACAGCATTGCGACCTGACCGTGGGACCCGAGCGCCCGCCGCGCGAGCCTGTAGCGCCGACCGGGTCTCAGACGATCGCCAGGTTCTCGGTGCCGGCGGACAGATCCGTGGACTTGCCGCGCTTGCTGTAGAGCTTGATCTGCAGCCGCAGATCGTTGACCGAATCGGCGTTGCGCAGCGCGTCTTCGTAGGTAATCTGGAAGTTCTCGAAGGCGTCGAACAAGGCTTGGTCGAAAGTCTGCATGCCGATCTGGCGGCTTTTCTTCATCACTTCCTTGATCTCGCTGACCTCCCCCTTGAAGATCAGGTCGGAGATCAGTGGTGAGTTCAGCATGATCTCGACCGCAGCGACCCGGCCTTTGCTGTCCTGCTTGGCAACCAGCCGCTGCGACACGATGGCTTTGAGGTTCAGCGACAGATCCATCAGCAACTGGGAGCGCCGCTCCTCGGGGAAAAAGTTCACCACGCGGTCAAGCGCCTGGTTAGCGCTGTTGGCATGCAGCGTGGCCATGCACAGGTGACCGGTTTCGGCAAAGGCAATCGCGTGCTCCATGGTTTCGCGGTCGCGAATCTCGCCCATCAAAATCACATCGGGTGCCTGCCGCAGGCTGTTTTTCAGTGCGGTTTCCCAGCTGTCTGTATCCAGTCCGACTTCGCGCTGGGTCATGACGCAGTTCTTGTGCGGGTGTACGAACTCGACCGGGTCTTCGATGGTGATGATGTGGCCGTAAGAGTTCTCGTTGCGCCAATCGACCATTGCCGCCAGCGAGGTGGACTTGCCCGAACCCGTAGCGCCGACCAGGATGACCAGGCCGCGTTTGGTCATCACGATGTCTTTGAGAATCTGCGGCAGAACCAGCGCGTCGATGGTTGGCAGCGAAACCGGAATTACCCGCATCACCATGCCGATCTGGCCCTGCTGCACGAAAGCGTTCACCCGAAAGCGCCCAAGGCCGGGTGGGGCAATCGCAAAGTTGCATTCCTTGGTGCGCTCGAAGTCGGCGGTCTGCTTGTCGTTCATGATGGCGCGAGCCAGCGCCAGCGTGTGCATGCCGGTAAGCGGCTGCGGCGAAACCTTGGTGATCTTGCCATCGACCTTCATGGCCGGCGGGAATTCCGCCGTCAGGAAAAGGTCGCTGCCATTGCGGCTGACCAGCAGCTTAAGCAGGTCGGAGATGAATTTACTGGCCTGATCGCGTTCCATGCGTGTCCTGATTGGTTATGTGCGGTGGGTCTGCAAAGCTGGCGAGCCAAGGGGCACCCCTCGATACCGCAGGGCGAACGGCCGGGTGGGCGACCGTAAGCCGCCTATGAAAAACTCGCTTGTCCCATTCAAGCGGGGGCCGCGGAACCGGCTTCCCCGGGCCGCAGGCCCAGCCGCCCTCTCGGGTGGCAGAGAGCGAGACGCAGTGCGCGAACGTGGGGGCCAATTTTCCCGCCGGGCCGACCCAAGGGGAAAAGCGCCCCCTCGGGTGGCAGAGAGCGAGACGCAGTGCGCGAACGTGGGGGCCAATTTTCCCGCCGGGCCGCCCCAAGGGAAAAGCGCCCCCTCGGGGGGCGGAGAGCGACACGCAGTGCGCGAACGTGGGGGCCACATACCTACCCGGGGAAGTTGTCCGGAATCTTGGCTTTGCCGCGCGCTTCAGCGGCCGAGATGACATTGCGCTTGACCAGGTCGGTCAGATTCTGGTCCAGAGTCTGCATGCCGAAACTGTTGCCGGTCTGGATTGACGAATACATCTGCGCGACCTTGGCTTCACGGATCAAATTGCGGATCGCGCTGGTGCCCAGCATGATCTCGTGCGCCGCCACCCGGCCCGCGCCGTCCTTGGTTTTACACAGCGTTTGCGAGATCACCGCCTGCAAGGACTCCGACAGCATCGAGCGGATCATTTCCTTTTCCTCGGCCGGGAACACGTCGATGATGCGGTCGATGGTTTTGGCGGCGCTGGACGTGTGCAGCGTGCCGAACACCAGGTGGCCGGTTTCGGCCGCCGTCATCGCCAGGCGGATAGTCTCCAAGTCGCGCATCTCGCCGACCAGAATCGCGTCCGGGTCTTCACGCAGTGCGGACTTGAGCGCGGCGGAAAAGCTCAGCGTGTGCGGCCCGACCTCGCGCTGGTTGATAAGGCATTTTTTTGATTCGTGAACGAACTCGATCGGGTCTTCGACCGTCAGGATGTGGCCGTACTCGTTTTCATTCAGGTAATTGACCATCGCCGCCAGCGTGGTCGATTTGCCGGAGCCGGTCGGGCCGGTGACCAGCACCATGCCGCGCGGCTTGAGGGCCAGGTCGCCAAAGATCTTCGGTGCGTTGAGTTGCTCAAGCGTCAGAATCTTTGAAGGAATGGTTCGCAGCACCGCACCGGCGCCGCGGTTGTGGTTGAAGGCGTTAACCCGAAAGCGCGCCAGCCCGTCGATCTCGAACGAAAAATCGACCTCCAGAAATTCTTCGTAATTCTTGCGCTGGGTGTCGTTCATGATGTCGTACACCATGGCATGCACCTGCTTGTGGTCCAGCGGGTCGATGTTGATGCGGCGCACGTCGCCGTGGACGCGAATCATCGGCGGCAGGCCGGCCGACAAATGCAGGTCGGACGCCTTGTTTTTTACGCTGAAAGCCAGCAACTGCGTGATATCCATCCGGAGCCTCCCTCTGTTGTTTGATTTGCCGGCTTGATTTGCCAGCTTAATTTGTCATGCAGTCTGCCCGCTGCGTATAAAGTACTCAACGATTATGACCAACATCGTGCTCAATCTCCAAGCGGTGCGTGACCGGATTACCACGGCCTGTATCGCTTCAGTTCGCGATGCGCAGAGCGTGCGTCTTGTGGCGGTTTCCAAGAAATTTGGCCCCGATGCGGTGCTGCAAGCAGTGGCCGGCGGGCAGCGGCTTTTCGGCGAAAACTACATCGCCGAGGGCGTCGAAAAAATCGCGGCGGTGACCCCTAGGCTGTCTGCTGGCGTGCTGCTTGAATGGCACTGCATCGGACCGGTGCAAAGCAACAAGACCCGGCTGGTAGCCGAGCATTTCGACTGGGTGCAGTCCGTTGACCGGCTGAAGACCGCGCAGCGTTTGAGCGAACATCGCCCGGAAGGCCGGGCGCCGCTGCAGGTGTGCATTCAGGTGAACATCGACGGCGGTGGCAATAAATCCGGCGTGCCGCCCGGTGAGCTTGAAGCGCTGGCCATTGAGATTGCGCAGCTGCCAGGCTTGCAGCTGCGCGGCATCATGGCGATTCCAGAGCCCACGCCCGATTTTTTGGCGACCTGTGCGGTGCATCAAAAAGCGAAGGCGCTGCTGGAGCAGATCAACAGCGCGGGCCGCCTGCCTTTGCGGCTCGACACGCTGTCGATCGGCATGACCGACGACCTCGAAGCCGCCATTCATGAGGGCAGCACCATGCTGCGGGTGGGCACGGCGATATTTGGAAGCCGCAGCTGATCCCCCAGGCTGGCGCGCTGCTGGCGGCGCAATAGTTAGCAGGGCGCCTCAGCGTACGAACTTGCCGCCACGTCCAAGCAGTGTCAGGTCGGTGAACTGAGAGCCTTCGTGGTCCTTCGGGCCGTAGCTTATGGCGAAGCCGCCAAGGTTGTAGTCTTTCAGGCTTTCCAGTGCGGTCATCAATGATTCCCGCGTCAGACCTCTGCCGGCCAGGCGCAGCCCTTCGGTCAGCACTTTTGCAGCGATAAAGCCTTCCATGCTGGAGAAGTCGAAGTCTTTGGTGCCAGGCTCCGTCATGCGCTGCTGGTATTCGCGCACGATCGGCGAAGTCGGTGCGAACGGAAAGGGCACAACCTGCGAGATCATGACGCCGGAGCCAACGTCGCCCAATTCGTCGGCCAACGCCCTCGAGCCGACAAAACTGACGTTGAAAAACTGCCCGTTAAAGGTCTTGGCACGTGCTTGCGTAATCAGCGCCGCGCACGATGTGTAGGCGCTGATCTGGATCACCGCCTCGGGTTGAATTTGAGGATTTCAGCCAGCGCGGCCGTGACATCGACGCTGTTGCGCTCCACGGTCGTCGAGACGACCGGCTGCAGCTGGCGTTTGGTCAGCGCGCGGATCACGCCCTCCAGCCCGGCCTTGCCGTAGGAGTCGTTTTGGTAAAACACGCCGATGCGCTTGACTCCCAGCGTGGTCAGGTGCTGCACGATGCGCTCGGTCTCGTCGAAATAGCTGGCGCGGATGTGAAACAGGTTGCGGTTGAAAGGCTCCCGCAGCGCCTGCGCGCCGGTGAACGGGCCAATCAGTGGAATGCCCGCCGTGTTGATGGCTGGCAAGGCCGCCAGCGTGGTGGGCGTGCCGACCGAGCCGATCAGCGCAAAAACTTTGTCTTCCTCGATCAGCGCCTTGACGGCGGCTGCGGCCTTGTCCGGCTCATAGCCGTCGTCACGGGACACCAGCTTGAGTTGCCGGCCGCCAATGCCGCCGGCTGCATTCACGGCGGAAAAGTGTGCCTGAATCCCGACCTGAAGACGCTTGCCGAGTTCCGCCGCCGGACCGGTCTGGGCGGCGAACTGGCCAATGCGGATTTCTGAATCCGTCACGCCGCTTTGGGCCTGCGCAGCCCATCCCAAGCAGACTGCCAGCACGCCGACGCCGCAAGTGAGCCAGGTTTTGGCCTTTGCTTGAAAAGTGCGCATGGGGGTCTCTTTCTATTTGGTGATGGATTGAAAGGCGGGGGTTTCAGGTGACGCAAGGTAAGGGAATCCGGCTCGGCCTGCAAGGCTTTTCGCAACACTTTTCACGCTGCGTCGCCTGAAAAACTTAGTTCAAAGAATGGCCCAAACCGTCAGGCTCACACCCCCAGCGCCAACCGGGTGGTGCTTTTCACCTCTTCCATAACCGCATAGGTGCGGGTCTCGCGCACACCGGGCAGTTGCCACAGCACCGTGCCGGCAAACGCGCGGTAGGCGGCCATGTCGGCCATGCGGGTTTTGAGCAGGTAGTCGAAGCCGCCAGCCACCATGTGGCATTCCATGATTTCGGGGCGCACCTGCACGGCGGCCTTGAAGGCTTCAAACACATTGGGCGTGGTGCGGTCCAGCAACACCTCGACGAACACCAGCATGTCGGCGCCGAGTTTCGCCGGGTTCAGGCGTGCTGCGTAACCGGTGATGTAGCCGTCCCGCGTCAGGCGCTGCACCCGGGCCAGCACGGCGGTGGGCGACAAGGCCACGGCTTCGGCCAGCTTCAGGTTGGAGATTCGGCCGTCCTGTTGCAGAACATCCAGTATTTTCAGATCAATTCGGTCGATGGCTTGATTAAAATCCGAAGGCATAGATAAAACGGCTGGTTAAATCGCGAAATTTAGCGAAATATTCAGCATGCCGCAAGCCATGATTTCCATTGCTCCGGCCAAATGAAGTGTTGACTTTCCGTTCAGGCTGAGCTGTCGAAGCCTGCCCCGCACAGGGAAACCCTTCGACAAGCTCAGGGAGAACGGACGAAAAATTTCATATTTGAAAGAGCCGGATCAATAACCTCGCCCATTCCCTCAGGAGCCCACCATGTCTGCCAGCACGCCCCGCTTGCCCTTTCCCTACCGCCCCGAGGCCGACGTCGTCCACCACCATCTGAAGACGCTGGCGGGTGCGCTCGACTGGGCGGCCGCTGCCGAGGTGGCCGGTCCGTGGGTGCAGGCGGTGCGTAGCAACCCGCCGCCGTT
>JAJAYS010000027.1 GCA_026786065.1 Polaromonas sp. | reverse complement strand
GCGACCAGTGGAATGAAGAAGTGCCGGATCGACAGCACACCGATGGCCAGCACCTTGGCGCGCGCGAGCTGGTTGAACTGCATGCCGGCGCCGGCCGCCATCAGACCCAGCGTGATCGACGTGGCGCCGATGCGCGAGACCGTGGGCTCCAGCCAGAGCGGCAGCTTGAACCCGAAAACGTTGGCGACTAGTCCGGCCGCCGTCGCCAGAATCAGCGGGTTGCGCAGCAGCTCGGCGAGAAACCCGCGATCGGCGTGGCGCGCCATCGCCCAGACCGCCGCGACGTTGAACAGCGGCACGCAGACACCGATGAGCACCGCCATCAACAGCACACCCTGCGCGCCCAGCAGCCGCTCGGCCAGCGCCAGAGCGATGAAAGAATTGAATCGAAACGCCACCTGCGCGCTGGCGGCGTGGTCGCGCCGGTCGATGTGCGCGCCGATCAGCGGCAGGTAAGGCAGGCTGTAGGCCATTGCGATGCCGCTCAGGCCCATCAGCAGCCCGGCGCCGATCAGGCTGGAGGCCGCGACCAGGTCGAGCGGGCTTCTGATGATCGAGTGAAACAGCAGCACCGGAAACAAAAAGTAATACACCAGGTTTTCGACCTGGTCCCAGACCGCCCGGTTCAGCGCGGTGTAGCGGCACACCAGATAGCCACAGACAATCAGCGAGAAATCCGGGAACAAAAGCTGGGCAAAATTCACCTGACGAGAATACCGTCAAACGGTGCAAACCTGCTCCCTTGCAGCTTCGCCCGGCCCATCTTTTTGTCTGTTTACCGTGGGGATCAAAACATGAATCGTCGTCAACTGGTCTGGTGTTTCGCCGCAGGTATTTACGCCGCAGCTGCCACCGGCAGCGCCTGGGCGCAGGCCTATCCGAACAAGACCGTCAAGCTGCAGGTGCCGTTTGCGCCTGGCGGCACCACCGACATCATTGCCCGGGTGATTTCCGAGCCGCTTGGCAAGGCGCTGGGCCAGACGGTCATCGTCGAAAACAAGGCCGGCGGTGGTGGCGTGATCGGCGCGACCGAGACCGCCCGCGCTGCGCCCGACGGCTACACGCTGGGGGTGGCGACGGTTTCGACCACGGCGGCCAATCCGGCCATCAACCCCAAAATTGCCTACAACCCGCTGACCGATTTCACACCCATCATCAACATTGCGGCCACGCCGAACATCATTGCGGTCCACCCCAGCTTTCCGGCCAAGAACTACAAGGAGTTCGTCGCCGAGCTGAAGAAAAGTCCGGGCAAGTATTCGTACGCGTCGTCCGGCACCGGCGGCATCGGCCATCTGCAAATGGAGCTGTACAAGAGCCTGAGCCAGACCTTCGTGATCCACATTCCGTATCGCGGGGCTGGCCCCGCGCTGAACGACACCGTCGCCGGCCAGGTGCCCATCATTTTCGACAATATTCCGTCGGCCTTGCCCTTTATCCTGCAAAAGCGGCTGGTCCCGATTGCGGTGGCGGCGCCGCAGCGGCTGGCCGCGTTGCCCGACGTGCCGACCTTCAAGGAGCTGGGCCTGGAGCCGGTCAACCGCATGGCTTACTACGGCATTCTGGGACCCAAAGGTTTGCCGAAAGAGGTGGTTGACAAGGTCAATGCCGGCGTCAAAAAGTCGCTGGAAGACCCGGCTGTACGAAAGCGCATCGAAGACACCGGCTCCATCGTCGTCGGCAACACGCCAGAAGAGTTCACCAGACAGATCGCCGACGAGTTCGGGGTTTACAAGAAAGTTGTCGAGACCAACAAGCTGGTTCTGGAATGACCGCCGGGCATTATTGATTCGGCCCGATGAAGTCTGAAATCGCAGACCCTCCCCGCTACCCTCTCCGATTGGCAGAAGGAGTAATTCGAGGATCAAAAAATTAAGTGGTCACCGGGCCGGATCAATAGGTCACATCGGCCCCGAGCCGCCGCACTGCAGAGCGTGGCGGCTTTTTTGTTATCTTCACCGCCATGCACAGCGCCAGCCAGACCAGCATAGACAGCTTCATCGACGCGCTGTGGCTGGAAGACGGCCTGTCCAAAAACACGCTGGCAGCCTATCGGCGCGACCTTTCGCTGTACGCCAACTGGCTGGGCCTGAAAGAGCAGGCCGGGCTGGCGCTCGATGAAACGCACGAGGCCAATCTGAACGCCTACTTCGCCCAGAAGCACGCGGTAACCAAAGCAACCTCGGCGAATCGCCGGTTGACAGTGTTCAAACGTTACTTTCGCTGGGCGCTGCGCGAGCGGTTGATTGAGGCCGACCCGACGCTGAAATTGCAGTCGGCCCGTCAGGCGCTACGGGTGCCCAAGTTGATGAGCGAAGCACAGGTCGATGCACTGCTGCGTGCGCCCGACGCCACCAGCGCGCTCGGCCAGCGCGACCGGGCGATGCTGGAGCTGATGTACGCCAGCGGCCTGCGGGTCAGCGAGCTGGTCGGCATGAAGACCTTTGCGCTGGGGCTGAACGAAGGCGTGGTGCGGGTGACCGGCAAGGGCGGCAAGGAGCGGCTGGTGCCCTTCGGGCAGGTGGCGCGGGCCAGCCTTGCCGGCTACCTGGCCGGGCCGAGGCCAGCAATCCTTGGTGGTCAGCAGACCGAGGACTTGT
>JAJAYS010000026.1 GCA_026786065.1 Polaromonas sp. | reverse complement strand
GGTAGCGATGGGAGCCGCACTGTTTGTAATCGCGTCGCAACAGATCGGAATGCAAGCCGACGATCTGAGTCGCGTGATTCAGGGCGTCACGGCCGGGGTCGGTTTTTTGTGCGCAGGCACGATTCTCAAGGGCGAGAAGCCCGGGGATGTGAAAGGCCTGACCACGGCGGCAGGCATCTGGCTGACGGCGGCGATTGGCGTCGCCGCAGGGCTGGGGCGCGAGTTCACCGCCTTGCTGGGCACCTTGCTGGCGCTGGCCATCCTCTCGCTGGTGCCCGTGATCGTCAGGCTTTCCGGCGCAGGACAAGCCGCCAGCGGTTCAGGCGGAGACCGCGGCAAAGACGGGCGTTGACGGGGATCGGGCGTGTGGGAAGTCCGCCTCAGGCCTTGACGCGCTGCGACAGGAATTCACCTTCGTAATCTTTGGCCAGTGACAATTTCTCAGCCTCGGTCAGTACCTTGCCGGCCAGCTGGAAAATTCCCTGCTCTTCATCTTCAAGGTGGTGATAAACCTTGTGGTGCAGCTCTTTGGCAATTGCAATCCAGGCTGGTGAGCTGAGTTCGGTTTTTTCCAGCTTCTCGACCAGCTCATCCATCTCATGGTGCTCGGCGATACCGTGGCGCGCGGGCTCCTGCGTCATGTCGTGCGCAATCAGCGGCACGTAAAAGAAACGCTCTTCCGCCGCAGCGTGGGCCGACAGTTCGGCTTTCAGTTCCTTGAAGAGCAGGTCGCGCTCCTTGCTGTCCCCCGAGGTCTTGATCAGGTTGTCCGCCAGGCTGCGTTGGGTGGTGTGGCTGGTGCGAAGGGCTTCAAAAATATTCATCAGCAGATTATCCAGAGGCAAGCGCCAGAGCGGTGTAGGTCGGCAAGCCGGTTTTGACTGCGTCCGGGGCCTACACCCGCAGGTTTTTTTGACAGCTGTTTTGCATACATCGCGCTGAAGGCGTTTAATGACACTTATGAAAAAAATACTGGTTCTGGGCGGTACGGGCTTTGTCGGCCGCCATGTCTGCGAGAAACTGACCCAACTGCAATGGCGCGTGACGGTGCCCACGCGCAAGATCGCCAGCGCGCGGGATATCCAGATGCTGCCTTCGCTGGATGTGTTCGAGGCCAGCGTGCATGACGAGGCGGCGTTGACGCAACTGCTTGCCGGGCACGACGCCGTGGTCAACCTGATTGCCATCCTGCATGGCAAACAACAGGCTTTTGACAAAGCGCATGTCGAGCTGCCGAAAAAACTCGCCCGCGCCTGCGCTGCTGCTGGCGTCCGTCGCGTGATACATGTCAGCGCCCTGGGCGCCGACGCGCGCAACCCGGATGTCGCGCCATCCATGTACCTGCGCAGCAAGGGCCACGGCGAAGTGGCCTTGCATCAGGCGCCGCTGGCGCTGACCATATTTCGGCCGAGTGTGATTTTTGGCGCTGAGGACAAATTCCTCAATGTTTTTGCCGGTCTGCAAAAGGTCTTCCCGGTGATTCCGCTGGCCGGCAGCCATGCCTTGTTCCAGCCCGTGTGGGTGGAAGACGTGGCCAGGGCCATCGTGTTTTGCCTGCAGGACGCGAACACCCATGCCAGCAGAGGCCAGACTTTCGAGGCCTGCGGCCCGGATGTCTTCACGCTGCGGCAACTGGTCGAGCTGGCCGGGCGCCTGAGCGGCGTCAACGAGGGCCGCGGCCGACCGGTTTTCCACTTGCCGGCGGCACTGGGCCGGCTACAGGCCAGGCTGATGGAGTTGGCGCCCGGCGAGCCGTTGATGAGCCGCGACAACCTCAACTCAATGAGCCTGCCCAATATCGCCAGCGGCAACCTGCCGGGGCTTGAGGCACTGGGCATCACGCCCTCCGCGCTGGCAGGCATCGCCGCCAGCTATCTGGGCCCGGGCAGCGGCGGTTGGGGGCCGCGCAGCAACCTGACGGCCAGACGCAAGACTGCAGGCCGGTTTTAGGAGCTTGTCGGGGACGCATTAATTTCGCGTCTTTTTTGCATCAATGCGTGGCCTGCCACGCGCTAGCATGAGTGGCTCTGAAAACCCTGCACCACGGACGCTCCCATGCTCAAACTCTTTATCGGCAACAAGAATTACTCCTCCTGGTCGATGCGGCCTTGGGTATTGCTCAAGCAGGCGGGTATTGCATTTGAGGAAGTCCGGGTCCGCTTTGACTCGTTTGACCCCACCTCCACGTTCAAGCAAGCCGTCCACAGCGTGACCCCCGTGGGCAAGGTGCCGGTGCTGCTGGACGGCGCGCTGGCGGTCTGGGACTCGCTGGCGATTGCCGAATATCTGGCCGAACGGTTTCCCGACAAAACCCTCTGGCCCCGCGATGCCCAGGCCCGCGCCCGGGCGCGCAGCATCTGTGCCGAAATGCACAGCGGTTTTTCCGCACTGCGCGGCCACTGCCCGATGAACATTGAAGCCGATCTGGCGAAGACCGGCCAGCTGATATGGCGCGACAAGGCGGCCGTGCGTGCTGATGTGCAGCGCATCACCAGCATGTGGAGCGAGTTGCTGGCCGAGCATGGGGGGCCCTTGTTGTTTGGCAGCTTCAGCATTGCCGACGCCTACTTCGCGCCAGTGGCCATGCGCCTGAAAAGTTACGCGCTGCCCGTGCCGGGCGACATCACGGCCTACATG